>JAUJMI010000144.1 GCA_030446945.1 Longimicrobium sp.
ACCTGTGCGGCGCGGTGCTGACCACCGCGTACACCAACTTCGGCCACGAGCGCGAATTCGTCTTCTGCATCCAGACGGAGTTCCTGATGGAGGGCGAGCACGTGGTCCAGGGACAGTTCCTCCTCCTCCCCGACGTCGAGTCGCTGGAGATCATCCTCCAGAGCATCCGCCTCGCCTGACGGTGCAGGACGCACCCGCGCCGGCGGCGGCCCGGCCCAGCCACTCGGAGCGCGACCTTCGCATCCTGCGCGGCTTCGCCCAGCGCATCGACGCGGCGGACGCTGGGGCGCACAACAACCTCGGCGTCCTCTACTTCAACAAGGGGCTGTACGAGGAGGCGATCCAGCAGTTCGGGCGCGCGCTGGCCATCGACCCCAAGATGGTGGTGGCGCAGCGCAACCTGGAGATCGCCTACTTCAACACCGGCTACTACGACCGGCTCATCTCCGAGCTGCGCGAGCGGCTGCGAGACGACCCCACGGACACCGAGGCGCGCACCCGCCTCGCCCAGGCCTACCTCAACACCGGCGACGCCCCCGGCGCGCTCGCCGAGCTTCGCCGCGTCCTGGCCCAGCACCCGGACGACCTGGAGACGCTGATCCGGCTGGGGCAGGCGGAGAAGGCGGGGGGGCAGTTCGAGAGCGCGATGGCGTGGTACGCGCAGGCACTGGAGCGCGACCCCGACTCGGCCGTGCTGCACTTCTACCTGGGCGAGCTCTTCTATAACCGCGGGCTCAACGACGAGGCGCTGCGCGAGCTCACGCGCGCCATCGAGCTGAACCCGGAGCTGGCGGACGCGCACTACGTCCTGGCCTTCGTGTACGGCGACATGGGCGACCACGCGCGAGCCACGGCGTCGTCGCGGCTCGCCATGCAGCTCAACCCGCAGTACACCAAGGCGCAGACCAACCTCTCGCTGGACCGCTACAGCGTCGCCCGCTACGAGGAGATGGTGGGCGACCGCGTGCGCCGCCCGGAGGTGGCCGCCGGCGAGGCGCTGGCGCACTACAACCTGGGGATCGCCTTCCGGCAGAAGGCCCTCTACGACGAAGCGCTGCGCGAGTTCGCGCGCGGGCTGGAGGGGGGCGAGGAGCCCGCGCTCCTGCGCCAGGCCACGGCCGAGGTGCACCTCCTGCGCGGCGACACCCGCGAGGCGCTGGACCTCTACGACCGCCTGCTGGCGGAAGACGAGCGCTCGCCCAAGCTGTGGAACGAGCGCGGGGTCTGCCTGCACCAGACGGGGCAGGTGGACGAGGCGGAGACCAGCTACCGCCGCGCCATCGACGCCGACCCGGCCTACGCCCTCGCGTGGAACAACCTGGGCGTCGTGCGCCTGCACCGCGGCGACACGGAGGGGGCGGAGAACGCGTTCCGCGAGGCGGTCACGCTGCGCGCCGCCTTCGTGGACGCGTGGAGCAACCGCGGGCTGATGCACATCCGCGCCGGGCGCCAGGGCGCCGCGCTGGACGCCTACCGCGCCGCCCTGCGCGCCGACCCGGAGGCGGCGTCGGCGTGGAACGGGATCGGCGCGGTGCTGATGGAGACCCGCCGCTACGAGGAAGCGCGCAACGCCTTCGTCCGCGCGGTCGAATCCGACCCGGACAACGCGGAGGCGCGCTACAACCTGTCGTTCGTGCTTTCGAACCTCGGGGAGTTCGAGGGGGCGCTTCGGGAAACCAAGCGGGCCCTGGAGCTGAACCCGTACTACACGACGCCGCGCTTCAAGCTGGCGATCGACCTGCAGTACGAGTACGCGGAGGTGCTGGCGCCGGAGCTGGACGCGGCCGAGCGGCTGGCGGGCGACGACAAGGTGGAGAGCTTCGCCTTCGACGAGTCCGCGCTGGACCAGATCTTCGGCGAGCTGGCCCCGCAGCCGGCCGCCGCCCCCGCCCCTGCCCCCGCCGCCGACGCCTTCAACCTGGCGGAGGACTTCATCAGCAAGGGGCTGCTGGACCGCGCCCTGGGCGAGATCCGCCGCGTGGCGCTGGCCGGCGCGGATCCCGTGGAGGCGGCTCTGCTCACCGGGCAGGTCTTTCTGCGGCAGGGGCTGGACGGGGAGGCGCTGGAGCGCTTCGACGCGGCGCTGGTGCGGCTGGAGGGGATGGAGTGGAGCGCGGCGCACACCCGCGCCTGGGGCGGCCGTTCGCGCGCCCTGCTGCGCCTGGGCCGCCTGGACGACGCGCGCTTCGCCGCCGAGACGGTGCGCGCCCACGCACCCGACCGCGCCGACAACCTCCAGGTCCTCGGCGAGGTGCTGCTGCAGAGCGGCGAAGCGGCGGAAGCGGTGCGCGTCTTCGGGCGCGCGGTGGAGATCGAGCCGCAGGACGCCGGTCTCCTGCGCCACCTGGGCCGCGCCGCCCTCGCCGCCGGCCGCGCCGCGGACGCGGAGCGCGCGCTGCGCATGGCCGTCAAGCTGGACCCCGACTTCGTGGCCGCGCGCGTGGAGCTGGGGCGCCTCCTGCTGACCAGCGGCCGGGTGGAGGACGCCATCCGCGAGACGCAGGCGGCGCTGGACATCCTCCCCACCTACGCGGACGCGGCGTACCTGCTGGCGCAGGCGCAGCGCGCCGCCCGCCGCCCCCGCGAGGCGGTGGGAACGGCGGTGGACCTGCTGGGCGGCGACCCGTACCACCTGGACGCGCTCGTCCTCCTGGGACAGGCGCTGATGGACGACGCGCGCCCCAGCGACGCGCGTCAGGCCTTCGCGCGCGTCCTCAAGTTCGACCCCGCCCGCGCGGAGGCGCTCTTTGGGCTGGGGGCGCTGGCGGCCGCCGAGCGGCGCTTCCGCGAGGCCATCGGCTTCTGGCGGCGCACCGTGGAGGCGGCGCCGGACTCGTCGCTCGCGCAGGCGGCGCGCGGCAACATCGACACGGCGCTCGACGTCGTAACCGTTTTCCAGAGCGCCTGATGGCGATCGAAGGACCCCTCCGCGAGCTCGCGCTCAGCGATGTCTTCCAGCTCCTGGACCTGAGCCGCAAGACGGGCACGCTCACCGTCACCCACGAGGCGCGCCATCAGCCCGCCGTCGTGCGCTTCGACCGCGGCGGCGTGGTGGGCGCGCAGCTAGGCGACGCGCGGGACCGGCTGGGACACCTGCTCCTCCGCGCCGGCAAGGTGACCGAGCGACACGTGGAGGCCGCGCGCCGCCTCCAGGAGCTGGTGCCTGGGAGACCGCTCGGCGCCATCCTGGTGGAGGAGGGGGTCGTCTCCGCGCAAGACGTGGCGCGGCAGCTCCGCTTCCAGATCCAGGAAGCCGTCTTCGAGCTGATGCAGTGGAAGGACGGCTACTTCCGCTTCGAGGAAGGGCAGGCGCCGGCGCCGGGCCCGGTGACCATCCGCGTCCCCACCGAGTCTCTGCTGATGGAGGCGGCGCGGCGGATCGACGAGTGGAGCACGCTGGAATCCAAGATCCCGCACATGGAGGTGGTCCCCGCGCTGGTGCACGAGCCGGGCGACGACGCCGTGCTGGACCTGCACCCTGCGGAGTGGGAGGTGCTGGCCGAGATCGACGGCCAGCGCACCCTCAAGGCGATCGCGGGTGCCCTGGGGCGTGGCGACTTCGAGGTGGCCAAGATCGTGTGGGGCCTCGTCTCCACCGGCGTGGTGGACATCATGGAGGAGGGGCCCACCGAGACCCCCATCCTGGCGTGGGAGGGGCCGCTGCGCGAGGCCATGGACGAGGGCGAGCGGCTCCTTACCGAAGGCCAGCCCGACGCGGCCCGACGCCTCCTGGACGACCTGTCGCGCGCCAACCCCGACCGCGCGGAGGTGTGGACGCTGCTGGCCGAGGCGCAGCGGCGCGTGGGGCGCTGGCCGGAGGCGGTGATGACGCTGACGCGCGCGGCAGCGCTGGACCCCCTCTCCGCCGGGGTGCACTACCACCTGGGCTTCGCGGCGGCGCGCACCGGCGACCTGCGCCGCGCCCGCGACGCGTGGAGCACCTACCTGCGCCTGGAGGATGGCGACGCCACCCGCCGTGGCCAGGCCGAGCGCGCCCGCGACGCCGCCGACGTGCTCCTCACCGCGCTCGAGGAGGAGGCCGCATGAGCGCCTCGCCCATGCAGGTGAAGCAGTGGACCGACGAGCTGGCGGCCGACCCCGCCTCGACCGCCTTTCTCCCGCTGGCGCGCGCGTACCGCGAATCGGCGAAGCGCGAGGCGGCGCTGCGGCTGGTGCTGCGTGGGCTGGAGCGCCACCCGCACCACGTGGACGCGCACCACCTCCTGGGCCTCCTCTACCGCGACGCCGGCGACAACGTCAAGGCGGCCGACGAGTGGGGGATCGCGCTGGCGCTGGCCCCCGAGCACCCGGGCGCGCGCCGCGAGATGGGGCTGGCCGCCTTCGCCCGCGGCGACTGGGCATCGGCGGTGAAGCACCTGGAGCAGGCGCAGGCCAACGACGTGATGGACCAGGAGGTGCGCGCCGCGCTGGAGTCCGCCTGGCAGCGCTCCCGCGTCGCCGCCCGCGCCGCGCCCCCGTCGAGCGCGCCGGCGCCCGCCCCCGAAGCGCCGCTGCCCGAGCAGTGGGACGGCGGCCGCGTGTTCGACGCGCTGGCGGCGGAGCTAGGCTCGCTCTCGCAGGAGCGCGGCATCGTGGGCGCGGTGATGCTGGACGCGCAGGGCTTCGTGGTGGCGGGGCGCATGGGCGCCGACCGCGACCGGGCGGGCGAGATCTCCGCCGTCCTCTCCGGCGCCTCCAGCGAGGCGGAGCGCGCGGTGCGCCACCTCAAGATGGGCGCGTGGAAGGGGATCCTGGTGGAGACGCCGCGGGCCGTCGTCCGCCTGGCCCCCACCGGCGACGGGGGGATGGTGGCGGTGGCGGGGCGCCGCGACGTGCCCATGGGCTGGGTGCTGCGGGTGGCGGCGCGCGCGCGCGAGTCGGCGGAGCGCTTCCTGGCCGCCATGGGAGGGGCGCGGTGAGCGGCTACGCGGAGCTCCTGGACCGCGTCAACCGCGTCACCGGCGTGCGCGGCTCCATGGTGGTGGCGGTGGAGGACGGGCTCGTGGTGGCCGAGGAGCTGATGCTGGGCGTCCCGGGCGACGCGGTGGCGGCGCTGGTGGCCTCCATCTTCCGCCGCGCCCGCCGCTCCATGTCGGCCGCCGACTTCGGCGACGCCGCGTTCGTGCAGGTGGACGGCGAGGACGGACTCCTCTTCGCCGCCGCGCCGCCGCAGCTGGGCGACCTGCTGCTGGTGGTGGTGGCGGAGAGCTGGGTGAACGTGGGGCTGGTACGCCTGGAGGCGGCGCGCGTGGTGGAGGCGCTGGGCGGATGAGGCGCGCCGACCTCGCGCAGTTCGCGGAAGCTCTGGCCCACCCGGTGGAGCGGTTCGCGCGCGAGGCGGGGCTGCGCCTGGTGCTCCTCATCAACCGCAGCGGCCAGGTCCTCGCCCAGCGCGGCTTCGCCCGCGCGCTGGACGTGATGGGGGTCGCCTCGCTGGGCGCCGGCATCCACGCCTCCAGCCAGGCGCTGGCGGAGCTGATCGGCGAGGCGGGCTTCCGCCACCTGCACCAGGGCGGCACGGCCTCGCAGGTCTTCATCGGCCCCTTCCGGACCCCGGCCGAGGACCTGATCGCCATCGCCGTCTTCGGCGAGGACTCGTCCATCGGCCTGGTGCAGCTCTTCTTCGCGACCTTTGTGGCCGAAGTGTCCGCGCTCCCCGGCTGGAAGGAAGCGCGCCCCACGACGGACGCGCGGGCGTTCGAGAAGGATCTCGAGGCGGGGCTGGAGAATGTCTTCGGATCGTAGGATGGAACAGAAGAAGAAGTGCCCAGTGCCTAGTGCCCAGTGCCTAGTCGCGCGATCGAGGTCACCGGGCACTCGGCACTCGGCACCGGGCACTCCGGCCCGACATCTTGGATTCAGCACCTTATAGGAATGAGCCTCGTCAACTACTCCACCCGCGAGATCACCTCCAAGATCGTGTACTACGGTCCGGGGCGCTCCGGGAAGACGACGAACCTCCAGTACATCCACGGCCAGGTGCCGGAGGACCGGCGCGGGCGCATGATGTCGCTGGCCACCGAGACGGACCGCACGCTGTTCTTCGACTTCCTCCCGCTCGACCTGGGGACGATCTCGGGGTTCCAGACGCGGTTCCAGCTCTACACGGTCCCCGGCCAGGTGTACTACGACGCCACCCGCAAGCTCGTGCTGCAGGGGGCGGACGGCGTCGTCTTCGTGGCCGATTCGCAGCGCGCCCAGCGCGAAGAGAACATCGAGAGCTTCCGCAACCTCCAGGTGAACCTGCTGGAGCAGGGAGTGGACCCGCGCACCATCCCCATCGTCCTCCAGTACAACAAGCGCGACCTCCCGGACGTGATGTCGATGGACGCCATGGACGACCTCCTCAACTACCGCGACCTCCCGCGCTTCGAAGCCCGCGCCCTCTCCGGCGCCGGCGTCTTCGACACGCTGCGCGGCATCAGCTCGGAGGTGTTGAAGCGGCTGGCGCAGCGGTTCGGGCGGGCGGTTTCGGCGGCGGGGTAGGGGGCGGCGGGGGAGCGGGGAATGGGGCATGGGGAACGGCACGGGACAGGGGACTGGAGACCGCAGGCGGCTGATGTACCCCCTCCCCGCCTGCGGGGCGCAGGGCGGGCGAGGGGAGAATCCCGCGCGTCGCGCAGTTGCCCCGTAGGGGCGCGAATCATCGCGCCCGCACTCTCCCCCACCTCGAGGCCCGCTCATCGAATCGTCACCCGCACGGGCAGACCTGCGTGTTACCTGCGTGTCTGCCCGCCCTTTCCGCCGCGCCGACCCGCGCACAACGCACCGGCGACCGCCCCGCCCCTCCCCCAGCGGTTTGGGGGAGGGGCAGCGAGGAACTGAGCGGGGAGAGGGCCCGCGATGGCCGCCCCACGGGAAAGATGGCGAGGGGCAGCGAGATGACGAGCGGAGAGGGCCCCGCCCCTGCCATTCGCCCCCCCATTCCCCTATCTTCCAAGCCGATCCCGCGACCACCCCCACCGGACGGCCGGTCTGCAACCCGCGATGAAGTTCGAGCAGGACCCCCGCTTCACCTTCGACACCTTTGTGGTCGGCCCCGGCAACCGGATGGCCGCGGCCGCCGCGCGCCACGTGGCCGAGTCGCCGGGCACCAGCTACAACCCGCTGTGGGTGTACGGGGCGCCCGGCACCGGCAAGAGCCACCTGCTGCGCGCCGTGGCCGCCCTCGCCAGCGCCGTGCGGCCCGAGCTGCGCGTGGTGGTCGAGACCGCCGAAGGGTTCGCCTCCCGCCTCTCCACCGCGATCGCGGCGGGGGGGCTGGAGGCGTTCCGCGACGGCGTGCTCGATTCCGGGCTACTGGTGATCGACGACGCCGAGGGGCTCGCGGGGAAGGCGCGCACGCAGCAGGAGCTGGCCTCGCTCTGGGAGGAGCTCCACCGCCACAACGTGCAGATGGTCTTCGCCGCAACCCTGGCGCCGGGTGAGGTGCCGGACGTGGAGGAGGCGTTCCGCGCCAAGCTGGCGGACGGGCTGGTGGTGGACGTGTCGCCCCCCGAGCCGGAGACGCTGCGCGAGCTGGCCCGGCGGCGCGCCGCGGGGCAGGGGGTGGCGCTGGAGAACGGGGTGGACGAAGTGCTCGCCCACCTTCCGGTGAGCGGCGCGCACGAGCTGCACGCCAGCGTGGACCGCATCGCGGCGGTGCAGGCGGAGCGCGGCGCCGCCGTCTCCGCCGCCGAAGTGCCGGCGATCGTGGAGGGGAACGCGGCACCCAACGACGAGTTCAGCGCCTTCCTCAGCGACATCACCTTCACGGTGGGGCAGCTGGTGGAGGAGGCGCCGTGGCGCAAGCGGCTCGCCGAGGCCATCCTGCGCTGGGAAGGCGAGGGGATCCGCACCCGCCGCCTGGAGTCCGCGCTCGACGCCGACGCCGCGCCGGACGTGGACACCGTGCTCGCAGGGTTTGCGGTCGACGTGGCGAAGCTGCGCGCCGTCCGTGACCAGCTCGCCGCGCTGGACGAGAAGGCAGCCGCGTCCCCCGTCCTCGCCGACCCGGACCGCGTGGGCGAGGCGGAGGCGATGCTCCTCTCCGCCCGCGCCGCGGCCGAGCGCAAGAAGGCGCAGGAGCCCGCCGCGCCCCCCGTGGACCGCTGGTACTTCACGAACGCCGAAAAGGTGGCGTGGAGCTGGGTGGCGCTCGACGACCGCCTGGTCGAGGAGCTGGGCTGACATGGCGATCAAGGGCAACCTCCGCGAAGCCTCGCTCCCCGACGTCCTCCAGCTCCTGAGCATGGGGCAGAAGACGGGGTGCCTGTCGCTCACCGACCGCTCCAACTTCGGCTACATCTACT
>JAUJMI010000516.1 GCA_030446945.1 Longimicrobium sp.
ATGTCCATCAGCCGGCCGGCCAGGTAGTCGCGCGTGTCCAGCCGGTGCGCCGCGCCCGACTCCAGCGCCTTCAGGAAGTCCTTTGTGTCCTCGATGTCGTTCGCCGCCGCGATCCCGGGCACCTCGCTGTTCCCGGCGCGCGGCCGCTCCTCCAGCAGCCCCAGCCTGCCGTGGAAGGCGCCGTGCTCCTGCGGCAGCCCGCTCGCAGGCAACACGTAGAGGCCCGGCGGCACGTACAGCACGCCCGCGGCGGCCAGCAGCGGGTCCGCCACGAGCGCCGCCGCGGGGTGCAGCGACGACACCTGGTCCTGGATCACCTCCCCGACGAGCGTCCCGCGGATGTCCGGCGACTGGCCGCGGGTCTGGTTCTTGTTGACCAGGCGAAAGGAGTAATTGCGCCCGTTCGCGCCCCGGAAGCGGATCGACTCCGTCTGGTTGCCGCCCCCCGTGCCGGTCGGCGTCAGCCCGCCCGCGTAGCCGCCCAGGTCCAGCACGGGCACGCTCACGGGCGTCGTCCACAGGTTTCGGTACGACCGCCCCAGGAGCGACTCGGGGAGCGGCGGATTCGCATACTGCGGCCCCGCCGCCACCGCCCGCGCCGTCTCGCCGGCCTGCGCGGCGGCCAGTGAGGGGAGGAGTGCGAGCGCCGCCGTGAGGACCCGAGGCGCGACGCTCACGGCGACACCGGCCGCGGCGTGGCCGGGGCCCCGGGCACGCTCGGCTTCGGCGTGGCGGGGCGCTGCGGGCCCGCCGGGTTCAGCCGCGTGGTGTCGGTCCCCGCCGGGGGAAGCTCGCTCTCGGTGGACTGCACCGGCGGCAGTCCCTCCGTGTCCAGGAAGATGGAGAAGTCCTCCGTCGCCTTCCCGTTCCGGTCCACCACCAGCACCGCCAGCCGGACGCGGCCGTCCTTGAGGAAGGTGACGCGCTGGAAGCCGCTGGCGCGCCGCGCGTACCGCGTCCCCGTGATGGCGCGGACCGAGGTGGTGTGCCCATAGATCCCCGCTCCGCTCACCACCTGGTAGCGCGCCGGAGCCCGGCGGAACACCTGCAGGTTGTGCTCGTGTCCCGCGGCGTAGATCAGCGGCGGGTTCTGCTGGAAGGCGGCCGCCATGTTCACCCGCAGCCGCATGTACTCCGGCCCGTTCACGTCCTGCCGGGCGAAGAAGCCCGCGTTGCGCACGTAGGGGTGGATCTGGAGGTACGTCGGCCAGTCGAAGTACCCGCCGTGCTCCCCTCCGCTCACCAGCGGGTGGTGGCCCACCACGACGGTGCGCCGCCCGCCGGCGCTGCGCAGCACCGCGCGAACCGAATCCACCACCTGCGGCTCCGTCTTGAGCGCGCATTCGGAACTGGGCCCCTCCGGCCGCGAGCCGCCAGCCTGCAGCCACCACTGCGTGTCGATGACGATCAGGCGCAGCGTGGGGTTCAGGTCCAGCACCTCGGGCCCGGGGCAGCCGTTGTTGGGAAGCATCACCACCCGCCCCTTGCCCCGCTCGTCGACGTAGCGGTCCTGCCGGCGGATGAAGCGCCACCCCTCCGATCCGCCCGCCTCCCAGTCGTGGTTGCCGGGGACCAGCACTCCGCGCCCCCCGCTCTCCAGGATCGCGTCGACCTGCTCGTTCAGGATCGCCTCGCCGAATCTGCGCTCGGTGGTCTGCGTGGAATCGACGAGCCCGCGCGGGTACAGGTTGTCACCCAGGTAGACGACGAACGTCTGCTCGGGGTCGTCGTCCTTGATGGCCTGGCGGAGCGCGTTGATCACCGGGTCGCCCTGGGCGCTCGGCTCGGGGAGCCCCGCGTCGCCGATCAGGAGCAGCGTGTAGGCGATGGAGTCGCGCGACACCGCGCCGATCACCTTGCCGACGTTGAAGGCGGACTTGTAGCACCCCGCCAGCAGCAGGGCGCAGGGGATGAGCGCGGCCGCGGCCGACATCCAGCGAGCTCGATTGGTCTTCATCCGGATCGTCCTTTAAGACTTCTTGCGTTTTTTCTTCCGTGTGCGGAACGGAACGTACTCCGCGGCCGAGACCTGGGCGGACCAGCGCTCGTCCAGCGCCCCCACCAGCTCGGCCGGAGTGATGTCGTCCTTGAGCCGCACGAGGTATTCCAGCACCGCGGCGCGCCCGTCCTCTCGCCGCACGTTCAGCAGCCGCCAGTCGCTCGCGGTGTCGCCGAGCGCCTCCTGCACCGTGAGCCGCGCCAGGTCCGGCGCGCCC
>JAUJMI010000517.1 GCA_030446945.1 Longimicrobium sp.
GTGCACGGTCGCCCGGCGCGTAGCCGATGTAATATGGACTGCTGGTCTGGTTCTCATAGTGGCCATACTCTGCCGTATGCAACACATACCGCGCGTGGCCGAGCGCCGCGGTGTCCAGCCCCGAGGTCGAGCTGACCGCCGGCATCCCGACCATGCTGCGGTAACGGTTGACCTCTTCGCGGGCGCGCTGCTGTTCCTGTGCGGTCGTGATGCCGCCGGCGCGGGCTGCGGGCGCGATGATTGCGAGAAGAAGGAGCGCGAGGCTGAAGGTGCGTGCGAGTTGCATCATGGTGGTGAGACCTCCGGATTACCACCACCTCGCTGTGGGGTGGGGCTTTCTAACATAGCCTAGCAACGGTCGCAACCAACCCGAATAGTACAATGGTCCTATATTTGGGTCATGCTCGGGTACTGGCCGAGTCCTGGCCTTCGGCTCTCAACAATTCGCACCGTCGTTGTGCTACAGCTGTGGAGTTACGGGGATTGGTCTTTTCCGTCTGGGGAGGTGGGAGGCATGGCGATGAAACGCATAGAGCCACAGCCGGGACATGAGTCCGTGTGGGACTACCCCCGGCCACCACGGATCGAGCACACACCAAAGCGGGTACGGGTGGTGTTCGGGGGTGAGACGATCGCGGACACCATGCGCGCGAAACGGGTATTGGAGACGAGCCACCCGCCCGTGTACTACATCCCGCCGGAGGACATCCGGGTCGGGGCCGTGCGGCCTGTGGACGGGAGCTCGTGTTGCGAGTGGAAGGGTGCGGCGGGGTACCTCACAGTGGAAGCGGGCGGCCTACAGGCGGAGCGGGCCGCGTGGTACTACCCGGAACCCACGCCAGGCTTCGAGGATCTGCGCGGGCATGTGGCCTTCTACCCCAGCAGGATGGACGCCTGCTACGTCGACGACGAGCGGGTGGCCGCACAAGAAGGCGACTTCTACGGCGGGTGGATCACGAAGGAGATCGTCGGGCCGTTCAAGGGGGCGCCTGGCACCCGCGGCTGGTAACGCCGACAAACGGGCGAATCAGACCAGCCTTCCATTGATTGTCGTTCACCATCATCTGAGCGTCCATCGCATCGCGCACAATATTGCCTTGATTCGGCATGAGCACGGCATCAACTTATGCTGCGCCGGTTCGGCGGGCGTCGCGTAGCCGCAGGAGCGCGTGCTTCGGACCGGCAGCGGGGAGCCGCCCGGCGTGGCCCCGGCTCCGGACCGTGAGCACGCCGCATCCTTCCAAATCCGCGATGAACGCCGTGTACTCACGGACGCTCAGGCCAAGATGCGTGCGGACCTCGTCCTTGTTCGCGCGGATCCGGCCCGTGTCGTCCGTCAGCGCGTATAGCGCCTCCAGCAACCGCCCAAGACGCTCCTCACGCGTCTCCAGCACGGCCACCGCGCTCTGGGCGAGCGGCACGAGCCGGACGACCGCACGCCGGCTCATGCCCAGGCGACGGCCCACCTCCGCGAGCGACAGCCCGAGAAACAGGTGTAGCTGGAGGGCGAAGCGCGCCGGTTCGGGAAGCTGCGAGAGCCCCTCCAGCAGCTCCGTGAGGGCGTAGAGCCGGGCCGGATACGGATCCCCGCCGAGATGCACGGCGCTCGGGATGCTGACCTCGCGGTACTGCTTGCGGCGTGCACGGCGCACGTGCCGCAGCAGGGCTCCCGCGAACTCGCGCTCCATCGCATCGCGGAACCCGGAACCCTGCCAGGCGTCCAGGAACTCCGCGAACACGATGAACACCTCCTGCTCCAGGTCGGCACGCTCCCAGAGCCGCGGGAGGCCACGCTGCCGGGCAACCGCTCCGCGCACCACATCGCCGCACTGCTCCCACAGAAGGTTGCGCGCGGCGGCGTCACCCGACCGGGCGCGCAGCGCCAGCTCGTCGAGGGAAGTCGATGGTGCCGTCAAGCGTGCCGCCTTTCGTCTTGGCCGGGAACACCCAGCCTGTGGTAATAAACCTGTTCGCTGCCTAAAAGCAGCGCGGGCGGCTTTCACGAGCCGCCCGCGCTTTGTGCCGCCACGGGACTTGATGCGTTCTTACCAGGGATGCGCCACTTACTCCCGCCAGCCCCCTCGACCACCGGGGATGACCGGGGGAGCGCTACAGTCGATCGTCCGGCGCTACCCCCGCCCGCGCGGTGCGCTCGCCACGCCATCCCTCCGGGTGCGCACGCCAGCGGTAGGAGAGGTTGCGCTTCCCACCCTTA
>JAUJMI010000145.1 GCA_030446945.1 Longimicrobium sp.
GATCCCCAACGCCATCGCGCTGGGAAACTGCATGGTGCTGAAGCCGTCGGAGCTGGTGCCGCTCTCCGCGGGGCGCATCGCGGAGCTGCTGGCGGAGGCGGGGCTCCCGGCCGGCGTGTTCAACGTGGTGAACGGCGGGCGCGAGGTGGTGGAAGCTGTGTGCGACCATCCGGAGATCAAGGCGGTCTCCTTTGTCGGTTCGACACGGGTGGCGCAGGCCGTGTACCGGCGCGGCACCGCCAACCTGAAGCGCGTGCTGGCGCTGGGCGGGGCCAAGAACCACATCATCCTCATGCCCGACGCCGATCCCGAGATGGCGTCCAGCAACATCGCCGCCTCGATGTCCGGGTGCACGGGGCAGCGCTGCATGGCCGCTTCGGTGCTCGTCGCGGTGTCGCACACGGATGCCATCCTGGACCGGATGGTGGAGCACGCGAGGCAGGCGGTGGCGGGGGAGAGCCTGGGGCCCGTGATCTCGGCCGAGGCGAAGGAGCGGATCGAGCGCTACATCACCGAGGCGGAGGAGGCTGGTGCGCGCGTGCTGCTGGACGGGCGCAACCCCGACGTGCCCGCCGGGCGCGAGGGCGGGTTCTATGTGGGCGCCACCGTGATCGACCACGTGACGCCGGAGATGAGCATCGCGCGCGAGGAGGTGTTCGGGCCCGTGCTCGCCATCGTGCGCGCCCCCGACGTGGACCGCGCGATCGAGATCGAGAACCAGTCCGCGTACGGCAACGCCGCGTCCGTCTTCACCGAGAGCGGCGGCCTGGCGCGCTACGTCGCCGAGCGCGCGAGCGCCGGGATGGTGGGGGTGAACGTGGGCGTACCCGTGCCGCGCGAGCCCTTTGGGTTCGGCGGCTGGAACGACTCGCGTTTCGGAGTGGGCGACCTCACGGGCCGCTCCTCCATCGAGTTCTGGACGCGCTCCAAGAAGACGACGACTAAATGGAACCGGGAAGCCGGCACCAACTGGATGTCTTAGGAAGAAAGTGCCGAGTGCCAGGTGCCAAGCGCTAAGTAGCAGCACGCCGGACCTGGCACCTCTGTCCTCCGCCCCTTCCCGAACCCCGCCCCTTTTATGTCCGAGCTGCTGACCGCACCCGCCGAAATGCCCGCCTTCCACTACACGCCGCGGCCGTACACCGGGCCACCGCGGGAGGAGGTGCTGGCGATGCGGCGGGAGTACGTGAACCCGGCGCTGTTCACGCTCTACCGCGATCCGCTGATGATCGTCGAGGGGAAGATGCAGTACCTCTTCGACGATGCGGGGCGCCGCTACCTGGACATGTTCGCCGGGATCGTGACGGTGTCGTGCGGGCACTGCCACCCGCGCGTCGTACAGCGGATGCGGGAGCAGATGGAGACGCTTCAGCACGCCACCACCATCTACCTGCACCCGGGTATGCCGGCGCTGGCGAAGAAGCTCGCGTCCAAGATGCCGCCGGGGCTCGACGTCACCTACTTCGTCAACAGCGGAAGCGACGCCAACGACCTGGCCATCACCATGGCCCGGCTGCACACGGGGAACACGGACGTCATCGCCGTGCGCAACGCGTACCACGGCGGCTCGCCCTCGGCGATGGGGCTGACTTCGCACCACACCTGGAAGTTCCCGATCCCGCAGAACCCCGGCGTGCACCACGCCATGTGCCCGGACCCTTACCGCGCCGGCAACCCGGCCGACCCGGAGGAGGTGGCGCACCGCGCCGCCGAAGACATCCGGGAGACGATCCGCTACTCCACGCCGGGCCGCATCGCCGCCTTCATCGCGGAGCCGATCCAGGGGGTGGGCGGCGCCACCACCGGGGCGCAGAACTACCTGCGCGAGGCGTACGCCATCGCGCGCGAGCACGGCGGGCTGTGCATCGCCGACGAGGTGCAGACCGGGTTCGGGCGCACGGGGGAGAAGTACTGGGGGTTCCAGAACTTCGGCGTGGTCCCCGACATCGTGACGATGGCCAAGGGGATCGGCAACGGCGCCCCGCTCGCCGCCGTCACCACCACGCGCGAGATCGCGGCGACGCTGGCGCAGCGCATCCACTTCAACACCTTTGGCGGCAACCCGGTGTCGATGGCGGCCGGGCTGGCGGTGCTGGACACGATCGACGAAGAGGGGCTCCAGGAAAACTGCCGCGTCGTCGGCGGCCGGCTGCTGGCCGGCCTGCGCGAGCTCCAGGCCCGCCATCCGCTCGTGGGCGACGTGCGCGGGATGGGGCTGATGCTGGGCGTGGAGCTGGTGACGGACCGCGCCACCCGCGCCCCCGCCAGGGAAGCGGCGCTCCGCGTGCTGGAGGAAGCGCGCGAGATGGGCGTCCTCCTGGGCAAGGGCGGGCTGGACGGCAACGTGCTGCGCATCAAGCCGCCGATGTGCATCACCGCCGAAGACGCCGGCTTCGCGCTGGACGTGCTGGACCGGGCGCTGGGGCGCGCGGCCGAGGGGTAGCCTCACGCTGGACCCGTTGGAGTCGGCCCTGCTCCGGTGGACCACGATCCCCGGGCGTGCTTGGACGGAGGACAGAAAAATACGCAAGCCTGCCGACGGCGGAAGGCGATGAAGGGTGCGGCGGGAGCGGGCGAGGCCGTGCACACAACCTGCATGCACCCTCCCGACATGATAGAGAACGCCCCTAACATGGCGCGGCCCGCGAGCCCGGTGCACGATCCCGAGCGGCTCGCCGAGCTGCGCGCCACAGCGCTGCTGGACTCGCCCACGGAAGAGGCCTTCGACCGGCTGACCCGCCTGGCATCGAAGCTACTTCAGGCGCCGATCTCCACCGTGACGCTGGTCGATGCGGATCGGCAGTTCTACCTCAGCTGCACCGGCATCCCCGAGCCGCTCGCAAGCGCCCGTGAAACACCGATGGAGATGTCGTTCTGCAAGCACACGGTGGTGCTCGGTGAGCCGCTCATCATCCCCGACACCCGCGGCCACCCCATCGTGGGGGACAATCCCGCGATCGAGGGTTTCGGAGTGCAGGCGTATGCGGGGATTCCGCTCCTTACCCCCAGCGGCCATGCCCTCGGAACGCTGTGCGTGATGGACTTCGTCCCGCGCCAGTGGACGGAAGACCAGGTCTCCAGCCTCACCGACCTTGCCGCCGCTGTGAGCACCGAAATCGAGTTGCGGATGGACATCGCCGAGCGCACACGCGTGGAGGCGGCGCTCCACAGGGCGGTGCACATGCGCGACGAGGTGCTGGGCGTCGTGTCGCACGACCTGCGCAACCCCGTGCACACGGTGTCGCTGAGGGCGGGATTCCTGCTGGACACTCTCCCCGAGGACCCGCGGCGGGCGGCGGAGCGCAAGCAGCTCGGCATCATCCTCCGTGCCGCGGAGCAGATGGACCGGCTGATCCGCGACCTGCTGGACGTGGCGAGCATCACCTCCGGGCACCTCCCGGTGGAGCGGGGCCCGTACGACGCGGTGGGGTTGGCGCGCGCCGCCTGTGAAACGCTGCAGCCCCTGGCGCACGAACGAGAGCTCCGCTTCGAGCTCCGCACCCCGCCCGACCCGCTTCCGGTTCTGGCCGATCCCGACCGCGTCCACCAGGTGCTCTCCAACCTGGTGGGAAACGCGATCAAGTTCACCCCGGCGGGCGGCCTCATCACGCTCCGCCTGGAAACGGGCGAGCGTGAAGCGTGCTTCTCGGTGTCCGACACCGGACCGGGGATCGCTCCGGACGACATCACGCACATCTTCGATCAGTTCTGGCAGGCCGACCGCTCCGGCCGGCATGGCGCCGGGCTCGGCCTCGCCATCGCACGCGGAATCGTGGAGGCGCACGGCGGACAGATCCGGGTGGCGAGCACGCCAGGCGCGGGCACCACCTTCACGTTCACCATCCCTCTGGCCGAGGCGTGATCTCGTGATGCCCCGTTCGCCGGGCGCGCCCAGTCACTGCCTGGGGGTCAACCCCTGGAGCGCCCCCTGCAGCCTGGAGCGGTATTCGGAGAGCCGGGGGTGCCGGGCCGCCTCCGCCAGCGCGAGCCCGCTCCGGTAGCTCGCCACCGCCTCGTTCAGGCGCCCCGCCTGGCTGTGCGCGTCGCCCAGGCTGATCCGGGGTTCCGGCGCGCGCGGGTAGGAGGCCGCGTTCAGCTGGAAGATGGCGGCCGCATCGTCCACGAAGCCGCGCCAGAGCATCCACTCACCGGCGGTCTCGAGCCCCGAAACGTCGAACTGCCACGCGCCGCGGGCCGTCTCGCGCAGCGTCAGGTAGCGCTGGACCGCCGCGCGCACCCCTCCGGAGCGGTACGCCGCGACGACCGCGACCCAGACGGGCGGCTTCGGCAGCGGCAGCGAGGGATCGAGCAGGTGGACGTCGAGGCCGCCCACCGCGGCGCTGTACGAGTTGGTCAACACGACCACTGCCCGGCGGGTCGTGAGGTCGAGCGCGATGTACGACGTGTAGCCATGGGTCTCGCCGCTGTGCGCGGCGAGCAGGCTGCGGCCGCCGCGGAAGATCCCCCAGCTCAGGCCCGAGCCTTCGCCGGCCCCGCCGGCGGGGCGGTACACGCGGAGTGCGTCGCGCAGCGCGTCGTGCACGCCCAGCGTGTCCGCCGAGAGGTTGGCCCTTGCAAAGGTGAGCAGGTCGTCCACCGTCGAGCGGAGCGCCCCGGCGCCGTGGAGCGTCATCCAGCTCAGGTCGGCCTCGGGAAAGCCTCCCCGGTCGTGGCCGCGCACCCGGTGCTGGTCCATCCCCGGGGTCAGGGCGATGCCGGTGCGCGCCATGTTTAGCGGCGCGATCAGGCGCTCCCTCACCAGCTCCTCGTACGAGGTGCCTGCCCGCAGGGCCAGCGCGTGCCCCAGCAGCCCCATCCCCAGATTCGAGTATTCGGCCGACGCACCCGGGTCGCGCGGCAGCTCGTACCGGGAGAGGAACTCGTACAGCGCCTCCGCCGTGTAGCGGGCGAACGGGTCGCGGCCCTCGCTCTCCGGGATGTTGTCCGGCATCCCCGGCAGGCCCGAGCGGTGGGTCGCGAGGTCGAGAAGGGTGATCTCCTTCCCGTGGCGCGAGGGGACGCGCACGCCCCGCGGCAGCAGCCGCGCGACCGGTTCGGAGAGCCGCACCTCGCGGCGCCGCACCATGTCCGCCAGCAGGGCGCCGGTGAAGACCTTGGTGATGGACCCGATCTCGAACACGCTTTCCCCGTCCAGCGGGCGCGCTCCCGCCCCGGCACTCCCGCGCGCGAACACCCGCCGGGTGCCGTCCGCTTCCAGCAGCCCCACCACCAGCCCCACCGTGCGGCCGTCGCGCACCACGCCGTCCAGGATCGCGTGTACGCTGCTGTCGGGCGGGAAGCGGGGCTGCGCGGCCGCCGGTGCGGCGGCGCCCAGCACATGCAGCACGAGGAGCAGCAACGGCGCCACGATGCGGAGGCGATCCCGTCTCATTGGCATGCGGGGTAGAGGGGCCCTGGCTAGCCCTTCAGCCAGGTTGCGTTCCAAATACGGAGCGGGCGGGAGTTTTCGCAATGGACCCGGCTCACTCCGGCCCACCGGGTTCCGGCGGGCTGGCACCCGAGCATCTTCGTCCGTGGCGGAGGCGCCACTGCCCTTCCGGGTACCCGGCTGTCCCCCGGCTCCTCTCCTGCTAGTGAGCGCCGCGCCGCCATCGTGCTCAACCGGCTGCTTTATCGCCGGCATGCGCTCCTGGCCCCGGGCATGGTGCTCCTCGGCGCCCCGGCGTAGTATCTCTGGCAAAAGGACGCGCGGAGGCGCCCAACGCCCGAGTGAAGCGCGGCGCGCCGCCCCGTCATCACCTTCAACCCTCCGCCACCTCTTATGATACGTCTCGTTCGGCTCGCCGCGGGCACGATGCTCGCCGTCCTCGCCGCAGTCCCGCTGTGCGCGCAGGGGAAGACCCGGGCGCGCGACCTGGGCGTGCCCTTTGACGGCACGCCGGGCCCGCTGAACGCCATCACCGACATCGCGGGGCTGGAGGTGGGGCACACGACGCTGATCTCGGGTGAGGGGCGGCTGCGGGTGGGGACGGGGCCGGTGCGCACCGGCGTGACGGCGATCCTGCCGCGCGGCAAGCGCAGCTCGGACCCCGTCTTCGCCGCCTGGTTCTCGCTCAACGGCAACGGCGAGATGACGGGGACCACCTGGATCGACGAGGGCGGATTCCTGGAGGGCCCCGTGCTCATCACCAACACGCACAGCGTGGGCGTGGTGCGGGACGCGACGATCCAGTGGATGGTCCGGAACAACCCCGCCATCCTCTGGGCGCTCCCCGTCGTCGCGGAGACGTTCGACGGGCCGCTGAACGACATCAACGGCTTCCACGTGAAGCCGGAGCACGTCTTCTCGGCGCTGGACGGCGCGCGGGGCGGCGCCGTCGACGAAGGAAGCGTCGGCGGCGGGACGGGGATGATGTGCAACGGGTTCAAGGGCGGGATCGGCACGTCGTCGCGCCGGCTGACGGCGGAGCAGGGCGGCTACACCGTGGGCGTGCTGGTGCAGTGCAACTACGGCAGCCAGTACAACCTGCGCATCGCCGGCGTCCCCGTGGCGCGGGAGATCACGGGGATGCGGCCGTGCTACGAGGGCGCGGAGCCGCCCTCCCAACCGTACATGCGCGGCGTGCCCCGCTGCGCCACGCCGACCGCATCGGCGCGCGGCGACGAGCGCGACCTCGGCTCCATCATCATCGTGGTGGCCACCGACGCGCCGCTCCTTCCGCACCAGCTCGAGCGCGTCGTGCGGCGTGCGGCGCTCGGCCTGGCGCGCGAGGGGAGCATCGCCGGCAACGGGAGCGGCGACATCTTCGTCGCCTTCTCCACCGCGAACCCCGGCGCCGCCCGCGACACGGCGAGCGTCGCCCTCACCATGCTCCCCAACGACCGCATCGACCCCGTCTTTCAGGGCACCGTGCAGGCGACCGAGGAGGCCATCACCAACGCCATGGTCGCCGCGCGCTCCATGAGCGGCGCCGACGGCCTGCGCGCCTACGGCCTCCCGCACGACCGCCTGCGCGAGGTCCTCGCGAAATACAACCGCCTCGCACCGACCCCGGCGCCGCGGTAGAACGGCATCACATAGACAACGCAGAGGGGAACTGAAAGGCACAGAGAAAACTTTTTTGCTGTTCTCTCTGCCGCTCTGTGTCTCCGTGTGAGGCCCGCCGTTGCCTTACCGCGCCACGAGCTCGCGGAACCGCGGGATCTCCGCGTACAGCGACCGCCCCGGGCAGAGCGTCTCGGCGAAGTCCCGGTGCGCGGCGATCTTCTCGGGCGGGACGTTGTAGCGGCGCGCCAGGGCCGGGATGAGCAGCTCCATCGTGCGGCGCTGCGCGGCGGAGAGCTCCTCTTCCTCGAAGTTGCCCTCCACCACCACCAGCAGGTGCCCGGTGGGGTCGTACGGCGTGTTGGAGTCGCCCACGAAGCGGATGGGGCGCGCCTCGGCCACGCTCCCGTCCACGGCCACGTACAGGTGGTAAGGCACGTCCGCCCACATCCGCTTGGGACGCCCGTTCCCCAGCGTCCCCTCGCTCTGCGAGAAGCGCTGCAGCGCCTGGAGCTTGGCCGCGGTGGAGCGGGCGGGGGCCTGCCGCTCGGCCGTGTGGTGGATGGTGATGCGGTGCGGCACGTGCGTCTTCATCTCCATCGCCGCGGGCTTCGCGCCCCACTCCGCGCGCGACAGGTAGCGCACCCCCTCCGGCACGGGGGTGGCGGGTCGCGCGCAGGCGCCGAGCGCAAGGGCGAGGACGAGCAGGGCGGGGCGTGTGATGCGGTTCATCGTTCCCGTTCGGCAGAGGGTGGTGGTGCGTGCAAAGGCATGTGAGTTGCTCCCTTTGGCTTCAACTCGAACCCGGAGGCTACATGGACCTGTTGACCTGGCTGATCGTGGGACTCATCGCCGGCGTGCTGGCATCGCTGGTGATGGGCGGCGTGGGGCTGATCGGCGACATCGTGGTGGGCATCGTGGGCGCCTTCGTGGGCGGATGGCTCTTTGCCCAGCTCGGCGTCACTACCCCCTTCGGCGGCCTGGCCGGCACCATCTTCACCGCCTTCGTCGGCGCCGTCATCCTGCTCTTCCTCCTGCGCCTGGTAACGCGGGGGAGGCGAAGGTTGTAGACAGGCCCTCTCCCCTCTAATCACCTCGCTGCCCCTCCCCAAACCGCTGGGGGAGGGGCGCTTGCATGCCGCGGTGCGGCCCGCAGCGGTCAGCGCCGCCGCGGATGCAGTCGGCGAACGCCGGGCCCCAAGTCCCCTCTCCCACGGCTGTTTGTGGGAGAGGGTGGCAGTCTGTAGGCTGCCGGGTGAGGGCC
>JAUJMI010000146.1 GCA_030446945.1 Longimicrobium sp.
CGGTTGGCGATCCAATAGGAACGGCCCCGGCGTGAGATGCCGGGGCCGTTTTTTTTGCGGGGGGCGGACACGGGCCCCCACCCCGCTCCGTCACCTCGCTGCCCCTCCCCCAATAACCAGCTGGGGGAGGGGCGCTGGCGTGTATCTGTTAGGGTGGCACAGTTCGGCGCGGGGGAGAGCACGGTCAGCCGCGCGGGCGGCCCCTACGAGGTGGCGGCACGTGAGGCGAGGGTTGGTGCGGGGGCAAGGGCGGACAGACACGCAGGTCTGCCCCTGCGGTCCGTCTGTAGGGCGGCGGTCGAGGTGGGGCGGAGGGCGGGCGCGATGAATCGCGCCCCTACGGGTCCAGGCAGGCCGTCCCCTGTCCCGTGCCGTTCCCCGTCCCCCGTTCCCCGCCCCATCCCCCCGGCCTTGATATTGCGAGCACGCGCCGGGCTGAAACCCGACCTCGGACCCGTCCATGCTCAACGCTTTCAGAAAGATCCTTCGCCCCACCCTCCGGCAGCAGCTGGAGGATGGCGTGCGCGAAGCCCTCCGGCGCTACGCGGACCGCCGCACGGCGCCCGACCTGCGCGTGTACGTCTCCACGGACCTGGTGCCCGCGGGGATGGGGGAGGCGATGTGGGCGCGCGATGAGGCCGACCACCTGCGCCGCTTCTCCGCCCAGTGGGCGCAGGACAACGGCATCGCGCGCGCGGGGCTGCGCGTGGAGGTGGTGCTGCTGGACACCAAGCGCGAGTTCGCGTTCGTGAAGCCGCTGGGGCTGGAGCAGCCCGCCCCCGAGCCGGCGCCCCCTCCCCGGCCCGCCGCACCGCGCGGGCCGGACCGGGCCATGGTCCCATCCACCGCCGCGCAGCCCGCGCAAGGCGCGCCGCAGCCGGGGCACGGCGGCGGCGGCGCGGTGCTGGAGGTGGTGCAGTCCGAGACGGTGCGCGACCCGATCCCCCTCAGGGGCGAGGTGGTGGTGGGGCGCAAGCCGGAGGCGGGGGTGACCGCCCTGGGCGACCGCTACATGAGCGGCCGCCACGCCCGCTTCGCCCAGCGCGGCGCGCAGGTGACCGTCACCGACCTGGACTCCAAGAACCGCACCTTTGTGAACGACACTCCCCTGCCGCCTCACCAGGAGCATCCGTTGAATCCGGGAGACACCGTCCGCATGGGGAACACGGTGCTCCGCCTGGCGCTCGGCTGAGCCATGCTGGATACCATACTGAACCTGGGGCTGCGCGCCCTGTACCTCCTCTTCGGCGTGGGCGCCTTTCTGGCGATCCTGCGCTGGAGCTACACGGCGGTGCGCGAGAAGCGCGAGCGGTGGGCGGTCTTCCTCGCATTCGGGATGCTGCTGCTGGCGGGGGTGTACACGGCCGGCCACGCGCTCATCCTGCGGAACCGCGAGCAGATCGAAGAAGGCCGCGAGCGCTACGCCCGCTTCGGCGACCCGCGGGCTTCGGAGATGAACCGCGGCGACCTGAAGGGGTGGATCCTGGACTGCACCGGCAAGGACGAGAACGCCCTGGCCCGCTACGGGATGCGTGACGGCGAGGTACAGCGAGTCCATCCCCTGGGTGAAGCGGGCGCCAACCTGCTGGGCGGCGGCGAGGATGCGGACAAGCGCGACTACACCATCGAGCGCCTCTTCGCCGAGCGGCTGCGCGCGCCCAAGAACTTCCGTGAGCGCACCGAGCTGCACGCTGCCGGCGAGGACATGCAGCTCACCCTGTGCGCCGACGCCACGCGCCAGGCGTACGGGCTCCTGAAGCAGTCGGGCTTCCCGGGCGTGGTGGTGATGCAGGACGTGAAGACCGGTGCCGTGGTCGCCTACACCTCCACCGGGACGGCCGAGCAGGCGCCGCTGGGGATCAAGCGCTACACGCTCCCCGGCTCCGTCTTCAAGCTGGCCCTTGCGGCGCTCTGGTGGGACCGTGGGATGGGGGACCGGTGGATGGCGTGCCCCGCGTCCATCCAGGTGGGGAACCGCAAGATCCGCAACTTCGAGAGCCGCGAGTACCCGCCGATGGAGATCCCCCGGCGGATGCTGGTGGTTTCGTGCAACACGCAGGCGATCGCGATGGCGAACCTGATGAGGGAGCAGCTGGGCCAGGAGGCGTTCGCGGACGCCTACCGCCGCTTCGGCTTCATCCCGTATTCGGGCGACGCGCCGGAGGAGGAGCCGGGGCAGTTCTGGAACACGGCGTCTGACCGCTGGACGAAGCGGATGACGCCGCCGCCCAACCGCGTCCTCTTCCGCACGAAGTTCAACGCGTTCGACTGGGCGCAGATGGCGATCGGGCAGGGGCCGGTGGACGTGACGCCGATCGCCGTGTCGCGCTTCATCCAGGCCATCGGCAACAACGGCGTGATGCTGCAGCCCACCATCGAGCAGGACCGGCTGCGCGACGTCCCCGAGGGCACGGCGGTGATGAAGCCCGCCACCTCGCTTAAGCTGCAGCGCGCGATGCTGGAGGTGGTGGACACGGGGACGGCGGTGAGCGTGAAGCCCATTCTCAAGGACCTCACCTGGGACCTGGGGGGGAAGACGGGTACGGTGGACATCCGCCGCGGGCAGCGACCGGACGGGTGGTTCGCCGGGCTGATCCATGGACCGGACGGACGCGCGCGCTACACCATCGTGGTCTACCTGCAGCAGGCCGGGCAGGGCGGGCGCGCACCCGCCGCGGTCGCCGCCACCATGACGCGCTGGATGGCGATGCGCGAGGACGGCCAGGGCGCGATAAGGCCGCCCCGCATGGCTCTGCGCGAGGAGGAGTGATGGCGCTCAAGGACCTCTTCCGCGGCCCCACGCGCTCGCAGCCGCGCGGGCCCATCGGCGTCGCCGTCGACCTCAAGGCGCACAACCGTCCCTCGGCGGAGCGGAGCGGGCGGGTGCTGCCGGGGCTGCTCTGGTGGGGGCTGCTGGTGGGAGTGGTGTTCTACGTCCTCGCGCACATCTCCATCGCGCTGGACGTGTGGCCGGTGCACGGGACCTCGGCCGGCGCCGGGGGCACCTTCGTGCGCGACATGGCGTCGCTCGTGGCGTGGCTGCTCCTCCTCTACGTGCTGCGCAGGATCGGCTACCGGGGGAGCTGGCCCGTGGTGGTGCTCCCCGTGCTGATCTTTTGCATGGCGCGCCCCTCCATCTTCCAGACCTTTACCGATCCGTCGTACCAGGCGCCGGCGGGGCGCAAGGCGGAGGCGAACGACCTCAAGGCCACCCGCTCGCGCCTCTCCACCATCGAGCGCGCGTACAGCGACGAGCGCAAGGCGGCCGTCTTCCAGGGCCCGCCGCCGCCGCTGCCGGACCCGTTCACGCAGGCCATGAAGGGACAGGCACGCGGCGCGCTGATCCCGCGGCTGCTCACCTACGCTCCCGTCTTCATCGCGCCGCTGGCGCTGCTGGCGGGGTTCCTGATGTCGCGGCGCGGGTGGGTGCTGCGCTGGTTCCGGGATCGAAGGCTCTGGCTGTTCGCGCCGGCGATGGTCGTCTTCTTTGGCCTCGCCTTCGCGCCGGGAGCGCGAACCACGGGCAAGGTGTTCGGCACCACCCCGTGGGAGCTGCTGCTGCCCCTCTTCATCGGCGTGTGGGCGGCGACGGTGGCGGACGACGCGTACAACCTGGGGCAGATCGGGCAGGCGTTCCGGCCCCAGCGCGTGGGGCGGCTGCTGCTGTTCGGCGCCATCCCGCTCATCCCCTTCCTCCTGATCCACGAGCTGGGGCTCTCGGTGGTGACGGCGGGGAGCATGGCGGCGATGCTGCTGGTGGGGACGCGGCGCGGGTGGTGGGCCGGGCTGATGCTGGGGGTGTGGGCGCTGCTGGTGTTCGCCGCGTTCAGCACGGACCCGCGCTCCATACAGCGCCTGAACCTGGCATACCAGCCGTACCAGGACCTGGAGTCGCTCCCCGCGCAGCAGGCGCAGCGGTGGGGCGAGCGGGCCAACTTCCAGATCAAGCTGTTCGACGCCAACATCCTGGAGGGCGGCCTGCTGGGCGAGGGCGCCGGGCGCGGCCACCCGGAGACGGCGCCCAACGCCGCCGACGACGGCTACATCACCACCATCGCGGCGCACTGGGGGCTGGCGGGCGCGGTGGCGCTGGTGCTGGTCTACACGTATTTCATCATGCAGATGCTGGGGGTGGCCGTCCGCGAGCCGGGCGCCTTCGAGCGCACGCTGGCCACGGGGCTGGCGCTGCTGATCGGCATCCCCTTCTGGCTGGCCACGCTGGGCGGGGTGCGGGTGATCCCGCTGACCGGCGTGGTGGCGGCCTTCGCGGCGCACGGCGGCTCCAAGCTGCTGGCCGCCTCCATCAGCGTGGGGATCATCGCGGGTCTCAGTCACCGCCGAACCGAGGAGGAGCGCCTGGAGCACGCACTCGCCACCCCCGTGGAGAGCGGCGAGACCGCCGCGACCGGGGTCCGCATCGTATGAGCGCCCACGCCACAGGGCTCGTGAGGATGCACGGCCTCGTCTTCGACGTGGCCGGCATCAGCGCGCAGGGCCCGCGCACCGAGAACCAGGACGCCTTTTCCGTGGACGCCTTCGCCGGCAGCGGGCTGGTGGCGGTGGCGGACGGGATGGGGGGCGAGCGCGCCGGGAGGATGGCGGCCGACACCGCGCTGCAGGCCATCACCGGGCGCGGACCGATCCACTCGCTGGACGCGGCCCGCTACGCCGTGCGCGCCGCGGATGAGGCCGTCGCCCGCGCCGCGCAGGAGGCGCCGGACGACCGCGCGGGGATGGGGTGCGCCATCGCCATCGCCTCGCTCACGCGCGACCGCAGCCACGGGCTGGGGTGGGTGTGCGCCAACGCGGGCGACGTGCGCCTGATCTCGCGCTCGCCGGACGGCACGGTGCGGCTGGAGACGCGCGACCACACCCCCGCCTACGCGCGCTGGGAGGCGGGGGAGATCGCTCTGGACGAGATCCCGGACTCGCCGGGCGCCAACAAGCTGCAGCGCGCCGTGGGCCGCGGCGCCGAGGCGGACGCCACCTGGGTGCCCGTGCGGGCGGGGTGGACGTACCTCCTCGTCTCGGACGGCATCACCAAGGCGATGCGCCTGGACGAGCTGGGCGAGGCCATGACGGTGGGCGACGCGTCCACGGCGTGCGAGGCGATCGCGCGCAAGGTGGAGGAGCGCGGCCCGGACGACAACTACACCGCCGTAGCCGTGCGCGTGCTGCCGGACGGCGGCGCGGTGGACGACTCGCTGACCCAGGAAAGCCCGCGCCCCGCGGCCGTGGCGGCGCCCGCCGCGGCAGCCGCGGCACCCGCGCGCGGACCCTTCAACCCGCCGGACTCCGTGACCCGAACCCGCACCTCGCCGCTGGCGGGGATCGCCCTGGCGCTGGCGCTGGTGGCGCTGGCCGTGGGCGCCTACGCGCTGATGACCGCCCTGAACGCACGCAGGGCCGCGGACGACAGCATCGCGCGCGTGGAAACGCTGAGCAGGCAGAGCGCGGCGCCGATCGCCGCCGCCCCGGCCGACTCGCTCCGCCCCGACTCCGCGCCGGCACCCGCGACTCCGGCCGCGCAGACCCCGAACGTGCAAGCTCCGGTGCCGGCTGGTCCGCCCGCGCCCGCCAACAGCCGCCCATGACCGACGCCACATCGCACGCCCCGGTTCCGCACGAAGAGCCGCTGCTCGACCAGCTCCTCCGCGAGGCGGTGCCCGAAATCAAGCTGGCGCTGGGCGACCTGATCGACCGCGACAACGCGCGCTCCCTTCCGGACCGCTACGCCCGCCTGCTGCCGGAGACGGTGCTGGTGGTGACGCTGCGGCCGGACGCCGCGCACTCGCTGAGCCCCGTGGCGGAGCAGCTGGAGGCGGAGCTGACCGACTCGTGCATGCGGCACGGCTCGCTCTACGACCGCCCGTACCGCGTGCGGCTGCACGAGGCGGGCGACCCCGGCGCGCCGCTCTTCCGCATCTCCAAGGAGGCCCCCGGCGGCCCCGCGGACAGGCCGGGGCTCACGGAAAGCGCCGCAGCGCCGCCGCCCGCCGCATCGCTGGGCACGGTCGCCGCGGCGCCGTTCGCGCCGCCGGTGCCGCCCATCATAGCGCCGGGCGAGACGATCGCCGTGCCCCCGCCGCGCACCGTGGCACCGCGGCCCGCGCCGGCTCCGGCACCCGCCGTCCCGCGCGTGTTCGACGACCCGGACGCCACGCGCATGGAGGGCCTCCCCGCCGCCGCCGCCGCCGCGGGGTGGGACGCGAAGAAGTGGGAGCTGGTGGTGGAGGACGCCGACGGCGCCGACGCCGAGCGCTTTCCCATCACCGCCGCCGAGGTGACTGTGGGGCGCCACACGGACAACCCGCAGCTCCAGAGCGACCTGATGCTGAGCGGCGCCCCGCAGGTGAGCCGCCGCCACCTGGTGCTGCGCTGGGCGCCGCGCGACGGTGCGCCGGGCTTCCAGGTCGCCAACCTGGGCCTCAACGCCCTGCACGTGGAGGACGCCGAGATCGCGGGCGCCAACCTCAAGGGCCCGTTCCGCCTGGAGGATGTGCCGGAGCGCCACACGCGCTGGGTGCCCGCCGACGCGCGGATGCGGATCGGCGAGAACGGCCCCATCCTGCGGGTGCGCCCGGCCGCGGTGCCCGCGGCGGCCGACGACGCCGAGCCGGAGGATCCGGAGGCGACGCGGTTCGGATAGAAACTGCAGGGAATAGGGAATAGGGAATAGGGAATAGGTACTGCAGCGGCGGAACGCGTCGTTCACACCATTCCCTATTCCCTGTTCCCCGATTCCCTATCATCGAGCTCAGGTATACATGTCAGGCATCGAAGCACTCCTCCGCGGCCGCACCCTCGCCGACCGCTACCGGATCGAGGACGTGATCGGGCGCGGCGGGATGGGCGCCGTGTACAGGTCCACCGACGAGCGGCTGGGGCGCGCGGTGGCCGTCAAGGTCATCACCGCC
This sequence comes from Longimicrobium sp., assembly GCA_030446945.1. Taxonomy (GTDB): domain Bacteria; phylum Gemmatimonadota; class Gemmatimonadetes; order Longimicrobiales; family Longimicrobiaceae; genus Longimicrobium. The sequence continues at coordinate 6,918 of JAUJMI010000146.1, forward strand.
TCGGCCGGGAGCGACGAGGCCGCGCGCGAGCGGATGCGCGCCCGCTTCCGCCACGAGGCCGCCTCCGCCGCGCGCCTTCCGCACCACCCCAACGTGGTGCCGGTGTACGACTACGGCACCGATCCCACGCTGGGGATGGACTTCATCGTGATGGAGCTGCTGCGCGGCGAGGATCTCGCGTCGCGGCTCGCGCGCACGGGGCCGCCGCCGCTGGGGGTCTCGCTACGCATCCTGCGCGAGGCGTCGCGTGGGGTGGCGGTGGGGCACCGCGCCGGGCTAATCCACCGCGACGTGAAGCCGGGGAACGTCTTCCTGGCGCAGGGCGACGACGCGCGCGAGCTGCAGGTGAGGGTGCTCGACTTCGGCATCGCCAAGGCCGTCACCGAGGAGGAGGACACCTCCAGCGGCCTCACGCAGGACGGCCGCGCGCCCCTCTCCCCCGCGTACGCATCGCCCGAGCAGCTTCGTGGCGAGGCGCGGCTGACCCCGGCGTCGGACGTGTTCAGCCTGGGCGCGCTCGCCTTCCAGCTCCTCGCGGGCCAGCGCCCCTTCAGCGACGCGGACCGCAACCGCATGTCGGTGGGGATGGAGGTGCCGATCCCGTCGCTCCGCGCGCGCAACCCGGCCGTCCCCACGGAGGTGGAGGGGCTGGTGCAGCGGGCCGTGGCGTACGAGCCCGCCGCGCGCTTCGAGAACGCGGGCGCCTTCGCCGACGCCCTCGACGCCGTGATCCGCCGCCTCCCCGGAGAGACCGCCGCCGCGCGCGTCCCCGCCGCCGCCGTGGTCGCGCCCCCCACGCCGGACCGGGTCTACGGCGACGACCGCACCGTGCTGGCGGGCGCCGGCGACGAGGACCGCACCGTGCTCGCGCCGCCAATGCGTCCCGCGGCGGGCCCGCCGCAGCCGTACGCGCCGCAACCCATGCGTGCCCCGCAGCCGGTGATCCCGACGCGACGCGTCGCGGAGCCGGAGCGCAGCGGGGCCGGAAAGGCGTTCGCGGTCGGGGCGCTGGTGGTGGTGTTGGCGGGCGGCGGCGTTTTCGCCTACCAGCAGATGAACCAGGACGGCTCGGGCGAGCCCCCGCTCTCCGCCCTCTCGGACTCGGCCCGGGCGGATAGCGCCGCCGCCGACTCGCTCGATCCCACCGACGCGCTGGCGCTGAGCATGGAGGGACGCCGCGCGCTCCAGGCGCGGAACTTCGGCGCCGCCGCCGATTTCTTCCGCCGCGCATCGGAGGTGGACCCCAACAACGCCGGCTACCGAGACGGGTACGCCTTCGCGCTGCTGAACCTGGGGCGCGCGGAGGATGCGGAGCGCGTGCT
>JAUJMI010000147.1 GCA_030446945.1 Longimicrobium sp.
TTCCCGCGGTTGTTGCCGCGGTTTCAACCGCCGGCACAACGGTCCCCGCCCTGGGCCACCCCCCGCCCCTCACCCCCCGGTCGCCGCCGAGATCAGCACCCGCTCCAGCACCTGCAGGAGGATGATCGCCACCATCGGCGACAGGTCGATCATCCCGGTGTCCGGCATGACGGAGCGGATCGGGCGCAGGATCGGGTCGGTGGCGGTGCGCACCATCTCCACGAACGGATTGCGCGAGACGGGACTGACCACGTACGACAGCACGATGCGCACGATGATCAGGATCTGGAACAGGCGCAGCGAGTAAATCAGGATCATCCAGGCCACGATCTCTCTCTCCGTGCGGGCTTACTCGCGTTCCTTCTCGAACGGACCCAGGTACACCATCACCGGCGTGTCCAGCGACCGCGCGGCCGCGTGGAGGCGCTCGGCCGTCACGCGCTGCACCGCGGCCAGCGGGTCGCCGCGCTCGCCCACCAGCGCGCCGCGCGCCAGGGCGTCCGCCCGGGCCTCGGGCGAGTCCAGCTCCAGCAGCCGCCGGCCGCGGAAGCGCCGCGCCCGTTCGGTGAACGCCGCCTCCGAGACCGGCGCGGCGGCGTACCCGGCCAGCGCCTCGCGCATGCGCGTCCCCCACGCCTCCGCCTCGCGGGGCGGGACGACGAGGTGGATGCGCAGCTCGCCGCCGCCCGCGTGGCGCACCACCTCCACGCCCTGGTCGTACACGCTGCGGCGGCTGGGGCCGAAGCCGACCTGGTCCAGCACCAGCCTCCCCAGCATGCGGATCGACTCCACGTCCGCGTCGGCGCCGAAGCGGTAGCTGGCGGCGACCCAGGCCGTGATGGCGTTGTACTCCGTGTGCACCGCCGTGTCCCCGCGGGTCGGGGGCGGCACCTCGCCGCCGCGCAGGGGGCCGGGCTCCAGGAAGGCCAGCACCCGCGCGTCCACGTCGGCGCGCTCCACGGGGCCGACTACGGCGATCACGGCGCGCTCCTGCGAGAAGGCGCGGCGCAGAAAGGTCTCCACCGCCGCGGGCTGGATGCGGCCCACCGACGCGGCGGTCCCCACGGCCGGGCGCCCCCACGGGTGCCCGCGCCCCCACACGGCGGCGTCCACCTCGCGCTCCAGCGCGTCCGCGGGGCTGGTCTCGCGCGCCGTCAGCTCGGCCACCAGGGCGGCGCGCTGGCGCGTGACGGCCGATGCTTCCAGCGGATCGCGGAAGAGGGCGACCAGGAGGATGCGCGTGGCCTCGTCCCACGCGTCGGGCGCCGCCGTCAGCGTCATGGAGACCGCGTCCTTGCGTCCCTCCACCCGCAGCCGCGCCCCGAGAGAGTCGAACAGGGGCAGGATCGGCGCCACCACCGAGCGCGCGGCGAGGTACGCGACCCCCTCCTCCCCCTCCGGCTCGTCGGCGGGGCCGGCGGCCAGGAGCACCTCCACGGTCACCACCGGCGTGCCCGGCTCGGAGCGCACCAGGATGCGGTCCTGCGCGAACGACGGAGCGCACGCGAGCGCCGCCGCCAGCGCGAGAACGAGGGCGCGCATCAGTTGGGCACCAGCCGCTGCGGGGCCACGCTCACGGTGACGGGCGTGCCGCCGCGTGCGCCCTCCAGTGCCGCGCGTACGGAATCGACCGTCACTGCATCCAGCGCGGCGAAGAAGCGCTGCGCCGCGTCCCCGCCGTCGCCGCGGTCGGCGAAGGCGCCCAGCACCTCGGCCATGCGCTCCGGCGTGCGGCTGTAGAAGAGGAGGTCGCGCCGCACCCCGGCCGCCGCGTCGCGCACCGCGGCGTCGTCCAGCGCCGTCGCGGTCCCGGCCAGAGCGCCGGCCACGCTGCGCCGCGCCGCCGCCGCGCGCGCCCCCGTGGTGGCGGCGACGATGGCCAGCGCGTGCCCGCGGTGCGTCCACCAGTGCTCCACCTCGACGGTGGAGTTGGGCATGGCGCGCCGCAGCCGGCTCCTCACCAGCCGCGCCGCCACCGAGAGCGCCGCCGCGTCCGCCTCGGGCGCCGCCACGCCCCACCCGATCCACGCGCGGCTCGCCTGCGGGGTGTCCGCGGCCAGCGCGGGGGCGGTGTCCGCCGGCGTCTCGGGGAGCCGCGCCTCGCCGGCGGCGGGAAGGGAGCGGAGGGCACGCGCCACCTCCCTCGCATCCACGTTCCCCACCGCGACCACCGACACGCGCTCCGGCGAGTACATCTCCCCCCACAATGCGTCCAGCGGCGCCGACTCCAGCCGCGCCGCGGAGGCGGGCGTGCCCGCCGCGGGAAGCTCCTGCGGAAAGATCCCCTGCCGCAGCGCCGCGCGCACGTACGACGCCGCCGTCTCGCGCTCCGCCGCCCGTTCCTCCGACAGCGCGTTCAGCGCCACCAGCATCTGCGCCTGCGCCGGCCGCGGCACGCCGAGCGCGCTCCGCAGAACCCCCGCCAGGTACCCCAGCTCTGAAGCGGGCCCCGTCACCGTGTACACCAGCGCGTCCGAGGTGCGAGACGCCTGCACGCGTCCCCCCACCCGCGCCGCCTGCTCCTCCATGTTGGGAAGATGGAGGTGCTGCATCAGGTGCCCGGCACCCGCGAAGCCGCGCGGGTCATCCGCCAGCAACGAAAGCCGCAGCGCCACCAGCGGCAGCGCCGGCTGCCGGTGCACGGTGACCGCCGGCCCCTCCTGCGGCGCGGCGGCCGGGTGCGACGTCGTATCCGCGGCCAGCGCGGCGAGGAGTAGCAGGTTCAGCATCGAATACGAGGTAGCGGAAAAACGGAAGTGCCAGGTCCCCCGTGCCGAGTGGGAAACGCACTCACGCACTGACTCACGCACCGCCGTCCAGGACTCAGCACTCAGAACTTCCCACCCCCAAACTGCCCCCGAACCCCCAGATACAGCAAGGAGCGCCCGGGGGCGCTCCTTGGATCGGTGCGGGGCCAACGGCGCCGGATCAGTCCGGGATCGCGTCCGCGACGATGAAGTTGAGCGGGTCCACCTCGCGCCCGTTCTGCTCCACCTCGTAGTGCAGGTGCGGCCCGCTCGTCAGCCCGGTGGCGCCCACCTCGGCGATCACGTCGCCGCGCTGCACCACGTCGCCCGTGCGCACGTGCAGGCGCGAGGCGTGGGCGAAGCGCGTGATGTAGCCGTAGCCGTGGTCGATCTCCACCACGTAGCCGTAGCCGTTGGCGCGGTGGCCGGAGAACTTCACGCGCCCCTTCCCCGGCGCAAGGATCGGCTCGCCCACACGCGCGGCGATGTCGATCCCCTTGTGCGGGCGGGTGATACGGAGCACCGGATGCGCGCGGGCGGAGGAGAAGAGCGACGACAGGTGGCCGCTGGCGGGGGCGATGGAGGGGGTGCGGGCCATCCGCTCGTTGTTGCTGCGCAGCGCGCCCAGCGCCTCGTCCAGCGACGCCTGCAGCAGCCGCGCGCGGCGCGCCAGGACGCCCAGGTTCCCTTCCGCGCTCTCCAGCTTCCGCCCGACGCCCGGGTTCAGGTGCATCAGCGCCGCGTCCGCCAGCGACGAGCCCGGCCCGCCGATCCCCACCTTTTTCACGTCCTTGTCCAGCTCCGGGAGCCCCGCGATGGTGCGGTACTGCTCGTCCTTGAGGGCCAGCTGGTCGATGGACTGGTTCAGCTCCGCCATCTGCTCGCGCATCTGGTCCACCTCGGCGGCAAGAAGCTGGTTCTCGCGGCGAAGCTGGGCGTTGTGCAGAGCGCGCCCCTGCTTCGCGAAGAAGCCGACGCCAAAGATCGCGAGGAGAAGGACGAGGGCGACCGCGCCGGAGATGGCGGTTCGGACGGTCCGGCGGGTGACCTGCCAGGAGAGAACGCGCTCGTTGTCGTGGGGAACGAGCATCAGCGTCCAGCGGGAACGAGGCATGTACTTCGGCCTTCGAGGACTATTGGGCGGAAGGGTCCGGGACGGGCTCGGACGCGGCAAGTTGAAGTCGTGTAGGAGCCTATGATACACGCCCCCTTCCCGCGGTGTCAACCTTGTCCACGCCCGCCCGACCTGCCCCAAGGCATCCAAGCCGTTGCCCTGCATCGAGTTGGGAAATATCCCCGACGGCGCGTCGCACAGAGCCGCGGAGGGAGCGGAAAGAACGGCGGAGGGGTCCTTCGCGGCTTACAGTTTCCTCCGTCCGATGGTTTTCGCCGTTGCCGGCCGCTCGCCTTCGGCAAAGGTCTTGCACCGCGCTGGCGCCCCCGCGATCGAGCGCGGAGTAATGGGAACACACAGGAGGAGATCGGATGAGGAACGAAAGCCTGGAAGGACTTCGAGTAGCGGTGCTCGCGGCGGATGGGTTCGAGCAGGTGGAGCTCACCTCGCCCGTGGAGGATCTGGAGGACCGCGGTGCCGAGGTGGACATCGTCTCCATCCACCAGGGGCGCATCCGCGGCGTCAACGGGATGTATCCCGGGAAGAAGGTCAAGGTGAGCTACACGCTGGACGAGATCGGCGTGGAGGACTACGACGCGCTCCTCCTTCCCGGCGGCTTCATCAACCCCGACGCGCTGCGCCAGAACGAGCGCGTGCTGGATTTCGTCTCCGCCTTCAACGCGCAGGGGAAGCCGATCGCCGCGATCTGCCACGCGCCTTGGGTGCTGATCTCCGCCGGGATGGTCTCGGGCCGGCGGCTGACTTCGTGGCCGGGGATCAAGCACGACGTGCTGAACGCCGGCGGGCTGTGGACCGACGAGCCGGTGGTGCGCGACCGCAACTGGGTCTCCAGCCGCGGGCCGCACGACCTGCCGGTGTTCAACCATGCCGTCGCCGAGCTCTTCGCCGAGCACGTCCCGCTCCGACCCGTGGAGGAGGATGACCGCGGGGCGCTGGGCATCGTGGTGGCGGGCGTCGCCGCCGCGGCGGCCGGGTACGCCGTCTGGCGCTACCTCCAGGACCGCGCCGACAGTTACGAGGACGCGCCGCGCGAGCTCACGTCGGCCGCGCCCGCCCCGGTGCCGGTCCCCACCCCGGCCACCGCCGCCACGCCGATGCCCCTGGTGCCGCCGATGCCGCCCTCCGCGCCCGCCGCCGCTCCCTCCGCCGAGGTCGAGGTCGAGCGCGTGGTGATCGTGGGCGACGTGGTGGACCGGTAGCACTCCGGCGTCTCGCCCGAGCACCCCGCCGTCCGCTCCCGGACGGCGGGGTGCTTCGCGTGCGGGTTGTGGGCGGAGCGCGGGCCGGGGTAGCTTGCGGCCATGGCGATCTTGGAACACATCTACGCGCTGGCCCTGGCCGCCGCGCGCCCGCTCCTGCCGCTCGCCGCGCGCGGCGATGGGAAGTTGGCGCGCGGCATTCGTGGCCGGCGCGGCGTCCTGCAGCGCATGGCCGCCTGGGCCGATGCGGAGCGTGACCCGTCGCGCCCGCTCGTCTGGTTCCACGCCCCGAGCGTGGGCGAGGGGCTCCAGGCGCGTGCCGTGGTGGATGCTCTCCGTACGCGCCGCCCCGATCTGCAGGTGGCGTACACCTACTTCTCCCCCTCCGCCGAGTCGTTCGTGCGCACCGTCGCGGCGGACTTCACGGACTACCTGCCCTTCGATCTGGCGCACGACGTGGGGCGCGCGCTGGACCTGCTGCGCCCCCGGGTGTTCGCCTTCTCCAAGACGGACGTGTGGCCCGTCCTCACCCGCGAGGCGCGCGCACGAGGCGTACGGCTGGCACTGCTCAGCGGGACCCTCCCCGCCACCTCCAGCCGGCTGGGTGCGGCCGCGCGGGCGGTGCTGGCTCCCGCGTACGCGCGCCTGGACCTCGTCGCCGCCATCTCCCCCGCCGACGCGGCCCGCTTCGCCGCGCTGGGCGTGCCCCCGGAGCGGCGCACGGTGATGGGAGACGCGCGCTTCGACCAGGTCCGGGAGCGTGCTGCCCGCGCGGATCGCGGCTCGCCGCTGCTAGCGCCGTTTGCGGGGTGGCCGGGGCTCACGCTGGTCGCCGGCTCCACCTGGCCCGCGGACGAGGACCACCTCGTCCCAGCCCTCGCCGGCCTGCGCGCGGAAGGGCTCGCGCTCCGCCTGATCCTGGCCCCGCACGAGCCCTCGGAGGCGCACCTCGCGCGCGCCGAAGCCGCCCTCCGCCCCCACACCCTCCCGCACGCCCGCCTCTCCGCGGTCCAGGCTGGCGCGGAGGTGCCCGTGGTGACGCTGGTGGACCGCGTCGGGGTCCTGGGGGAGCTATACGCGCTGGCGGAGCTGGCGTACGTGGGAGGCGGCTTCGGCACCGCGGGGCTGCACTCGGTCCTGGAGCCGGCGGCGTTCGGGGTGCCGGTCCTCTTCGGCCGCCGCCACGCCAACGCCCGCGAAGCGGACGAGCTCATGGCCGCCGCCGCCGCCTTCGAGGTCACCGGCACCGCTCATCTCACCGAGACGCTGCGCCGCCTGGCCGACCCCGCCGTGCGCCACCCCTCCGGCGCCGCCGCCCGGCGCTATGTGGAGGCCGGCCGCGGCGCCGCTGACCGCGGCGCCGAGATCATCGAGCGGCTGCTGGAGGAGGGCGGCTCACCTCGGAAGAGCTGATCTCCCCGCGTGGCGGTTGAATTGAAACCGCGGCAACGACCGCGGCAACCGGAAGGCGGCTGAAGCCGGCTCGGCAAAGGCGGCATTGGATCCGGAGTCCGCGGAGGCGGACTTCGTGTGGCTCCAGCGGCCTTCATTCGCTCCTGGTGCGGACTGCGGTGCATTCCAGGACAGGGGCAAGCCACGTGTGGCGGCCCCTGCGAGATTTGCGCGCGCCCATCGAGGGTCGAGGCGGGCATAGGGCGGGCGCGATGAATCGCGCCCCTACGAGGCACCGGGGGACGCGTCGGGCGGTGGCGCGGCCGCGGAGACCGGTGTGATGAATCACGCCGTACGAGACGTCCGCGCCCGGGAGAGATCCACCCGTACGCCCCTCCCACAGCGGTTTGGGGGAGGGGCAGCGAGGTGACGAGCGGGGTGGGGGCCTGGCCTAGTTCCCGTCCCCGTCGCCGTCCTCCTTGCGCTCGCCCTCGGCCTGCGAGGGGCCGCGGCCCTCCTGATTGCTCATGCCGGCAGCTTCGTCCGTGTTGGTGGGCCGCTCCGGCGCCGGAGCACCCTGCTCGTCGGACGTGTGGGGGCTCTTGTCGCTGTAGCGTGGGTCCTTGGGCACCGTTCCTCCTCCGTTATCGGTCCGCGTCGGGCCGCGTGTCGTCGCGCGCCGACGAGGCGGCGCGGGTGTCGTCGTCCATCAGGCCGCCCTTGGGGGGCGGGGGCACCACCACGCGGTCCTCGGAGGGCTCGTGGGTACGCGGCGGCAGGTTCATGATCCGCCGCAGGTCCGCTTCGTCCACCACCTCGATCTCCAGCAGGCGCTGCGACAGCACCTCCAGCACGTCGCGGTCCTGCGTCAGAATGCGGCGCACCCGCTCGTACGTCCCGTCGATCAGGCCGCGGATCTCGGCATCGATGGCGCGGGCGGTCTCCTCGCTGTACGAGCGCTGCGCCGTCCCGCCGTCGGAGCCCTGCAGGAACTGGTTGCGGCGCGGGCCGGAAAGGTTCACCGGGCCCAGCTCGCGGCTCATCCCGTACTCCATCACCATGCTGCGCGCCAGCTCGGTCACCCGCTCCAGGTCGTTCCCCGCGCCGGTGGAGATCTCGTTGAAGACGATCTCCTCCGCCACGCGCCCGCCCAGGAGCACGGCGATGCGGTCCATCAGCTCCTGCTTGGTGAGCAGGTAGCGGTCCTCGGTGGGGAGCTGCTGCGTGTACCCCAGCGCCGCCACCCCGCGCGGGATGATGGAGATCTTGTGCACCGGGTCGGCCGTGGGGACGCGCTCCGCGACGATGGCGTGGCCGGCCTCGTGGTAGGCGACGATGGTGCGCTCCTTCTCGTTGATCAGCCGGTTCTTCTTCTCCAGCCCGGCGATGATGCGGTCCACCGCGTCGTCGATCTCCTTGAGCGTCACGGCGGAGAGGTCGCGTCGCGCGGCCAGGAGCGCCGCCTCGTTGAGGAGGTTCGCCAGGTCCGCGCCCACGAAGCCCGGAGTGCGCCGGGCGATCTTTTCAAGATTCACGTCCTCGCCCAGCTGCACGTCCTTGGCGTGGATGCGCAGGATCTCCAGGCGGCCGTTGACGTCGGGCCGGTCCACCAGGATCTGGCGATCGAAGCGGCCCGGGCGCAGCAGCGCGGGGTCCAGGATCTCCGGCCGGTTGGTGGCGGCCATGATGATGACGGCCATGCGCGGGTCGAAGCCGTCCATCTCCACCAGGAGCTGGTTCAGCGTCTGCTCGCGCTCGTCGT
>JAUJMI010000148.1:0-5212 GCA_030446945.1 Longimicrobium sp.
GACCGTGGCCTCGTGGCCGATCTGCGACGTGGGGTCGTTGATCTCGATGTACGGGTAGGTGTCCGTACGTGCCTCCTCGTCCAGCAGGAGGGCGTCGCACTCCACGTTGCTCCGGGCGTGGTGCGCCCCTTCTTCCACCTTGAGCAGCCCTCGGTACGACGACCGGCCCGAGCCGCGCGAGATGCTCTTGCTGACGATGCGGCTGCTGGTGTGCGGCGCGTTGTGCACCACCTTGCCGCCCGCGTCCTGGTGCTGGCCGGGCCCGGCGTACGCGATGGAGAGGATCTCGCCGCGCGCGCCCTCGCCGTTCAGGTAGCACGACGGGTACTTCATGGTCAGCTTGCTGCCCAGGTTGCCGTCCACCCACTCCATGGTGCCGTCACGCCCCACCAATGCGCGCTGCGTCACCAGGTTGTAGACGTTGTGCGACCAGTTCTGGATGGTGGTGTAGCGGCAGCGCGCGCCGTCCTTGACGATGATCTCGATGACGCCCGAGTGGAACGAATCCTGGGCGTAGGTGGGGGCGGTGCACCCTTCGATGTACTGGATCTGGGCGCCCTCTTCCACGATGATCATCGTGCGCTCGAACTGCCCCATGGCCTCCGCGTTGATGCGGAAGTAGGCCTGCAGCGGCATGTCGAGCTTCACCCCCTTGGGGATGTACACGAACGACCCGCCGGACCACACCGCCGTGTTGACCGCCGCGAACAGGTTGTCGCGGAAGGGCACCACGGTGCCGAAGTACTGGCGCACGATGTCCTCGTGGTCGCGCAGCCCGTCGTCCATCCCCTTGAAGATGACGCCGGCGTCCTCCCACTCCTTTTTGAGTGAGTGGTACACGACCTCGCTCTCGTACTGCGCGCCGACGCCGGCCAGGATGCGGCGCTCCTGGTCCGGGATGCCCAGACGCTCAAAGGTGTTCTTGATCCCCTCGGGCACCTCGTCCCACGTGCGCCCCGTCTTCTCGCTGGGGCGGATGTAGAAGTAGATGTCTTCGAAGTTCAGGCCGCTCAGGTCGCCGCCCCAGGTGGGCCAGGGCCGCTTGGCCGCGTGCTTCAGCGCCTTGAGCCGCACGTCCAGCATCCACCGCGGCTCGTTCTTCTGCCCACTGATCTCGCGGACGATGTCCTCGTCCAACCCCTTGCGGCTCTTGAAGATGTAGTTCTCTTCGTCGCGGAACCCGTACTTGTACTCGTCCAGGTTCAGTGCGGCGACGCTTTCATTTACGGGCATGATGACCCCTGTTTCTGCGAGTGTTCCGGCGACGAACGGCAGTCCTAAGTCCTAAGTCCTAAAGGCAGTTCACCCGGCACTTGGCACTTAGCACTTTCTTTCCCTCAAACCTCGGCCCCTTCCCGAAGCCAGTCGTACCCCCGCTCCTCCAGCTCCAGCGCCAGCTCGGGGCCGCCGGAGCGGATGATCCGCCCCTCCACCATCACGTGCACCCGGTGGGGGGTGATGTAGTTGAGCATCCGCTGGTAGTGCGTGATCAGCAGGACGGCCATCTCCTGGCGCTCGTCCTTGATCCTGTTGATCCCGCTGGTCACGATCTTCAGCGCGTCGATGTCCAGGCCGGAGTCCGTCTCGTCCATCACGGCGAGCTGCGGCTCCAGCATGGCGAGCTGCAGGATCTCGTTGCGCTTCTTCTCGCCGCCGCTGAAGCCGTCGTTCACGGAGCGCATGGCGAAGGCCGGGTCCATCTCCAGCATCCCCATCCGCCCCTCCAGCTCGTCCTGGAAGTCGAAGATGTCGACCTCTTCGCCGCGCTTGGCGTTCAGCGCCGTGCGCATGAAGTTGGCGACCGATACCCCCGGGATCTCCACCGGGTACTGGAAGGCCAGAAAGATGCCGGCGCGGGCCCGCTCGTCCGGCTCCATGTCCAGCACGCTCTCGCCCTTGAAGAGGATGTCGCCGTCGGTCACCTCGTAGGCGGGGTGGCCGGAGATCACCTTGGAAAGGGTGCTCTTCCCGGAGCCGTTGGGCCCCATGATCGCGTGGATCTCCCCCGCGTTCAGCTCCAGGTCCAGCCCCTTCAGGATCTCCGTGCCGTCTTCCGCGATCTCGGCATGGAGGTTGGTGATCTTCAGCAGCGGCTCGGCCATCGATCGGTCTCCTGGACGGCGGCCCGCGCGGGGCCGGCCGGTAGTCGTTGTGCGTCGGGTTCGGCGGGAAACCCCTGGTACCCCGCCCACCGGGTTCCGCTCCCCTCGCGGCGGTTCCCAATAATGATTCTCCGTATCAGGGGCAAGCTACCCCCGCACCCCGCCCGCGTCAAGCATCGTCTCGTGCCGCGGAAAGGGGCGCCGCCGGGCCGCAAGAATGATGCGGCGGGCCTGCCCGCGAGGCTGCCGTTGCGCTCCGCCGCGGCGAGGCGCAGCTTCCCCGCGGCCGGCGCGCGGAGCGCCTCCCCCGCGAAGTGGACGCATCCCCCACAGGAGATGAGCCGATGGCCCGGGAAGAGAGCTGGAAGGCGGTTGCCCAGGAGGATGATGTCGTCACCTTCCAGGTGACGGAGCTCGGCCACAACGGCGCGAACGGCGAGCGCACCGAGCAGCTTACCCTTGCGGCGCTCGCGGAGATGCTCAACCTCGGCGGCCTCTCCATCACCGTGGACGAGCTCCGGCAGATGAAGATCGTGGGCACGCCCTCTCCCATGCGGTTCCGCAAGCACACGGTGGGGGCCGGACGCTTCACCATCCAGCTCGCCCAGTATGGCCGGACGCGGCGAGGGGGAGCCGCCTGGCTCCCCCGCTCGCTTTTCCCGGGTGCCGCGCCGCCCCTCAGCCGCAGCAGGCCGGGGTCGCGGTCTTCTGCGGACTGCTCCCGCTGATGTTCGCGTGGTAGGCGTTCGCTCCGTGAACGTCCAGCATCGTGGGCACGCTTCCCGCGCACCACCCTCCACACGCGCCCTTCCCCCGCACACCGCCCGCGACCATGCCCGAATCGCAGAACCCGTTTCCCGTACCCGCGCCGGTGGGCGGCACTGTGCTGGTGCTGGGCGGCGGGGGGATGAAGGGCGTGGCCCACATCGGCGTGTGGAAGGCGCTGCAGGAGGCCGGCATTGAGGTGAGCGCCTTCATCGGCACCAGCATCGGGTCCATGATGGCCACGGGGCTCGCCTCGGGATGGGGGTGGCGCGAGCTGGCCGAGCTGGCCCGCAAGCTCACCAAGGAGGACATCGTCGCCATCAACCGCCGCGCCGTGCTGTTTGGCGGCGTGCGCGAGGAAGCGGTGTTCCGCGGCGACCACTTCCGCGCCTACCTGGAGCGCACCCTCCCCATCCAGGCCTTCTCCGAGCTCCAGGCCCCGCTCCGCCTCAACGCCGTGTCGCTCGTCACCGGCGACGAGGTGTGGTTCGGCAGCGGCGCCAACGAGGAGGTGCCGGTGGTGGACGCGGTGTACGCGTCGTGCGCCATCCCCATCTACTTCCCCCCCGCCCGCATCGGCAGCGACATCCTGGTGGACGGCGGGGTGCTGCACGTGCTCCCCGTGCGCCAGGCCGCCGCCTGGGGGGCCGAGCGCATCGTCGCCGTCGACGTCGGCTCCGAGATGACGCCGCCGGCCGAGAAGTACTTCGAGCGCGGCATGGTCGCCATCCACGAGCGCGTGCTCACGCTCAACCTGCAGGAGCAGCGGAAGCGCTGCCTGGACGGGTGGCAGGGTCCGCCGGTGGTCTACATCCGCCCCCGCATCGGCCACCTGGGCGGCTGGGACTTCGGCCGCACGCAGTACTTCCTGGAGGAAGGCTACCGCGCCGCCCGCGAAGCTCTCGAAGCGGCCGACGCGGCATAGTTTAGTCTCCCGCTGGCAGCTTCCAAGCGCGTAAAAGCGGTAGGAACTGCACCTTAGGCATTGCGGTATTCTACGACGTACGCACACACGCCACAAGGAGCGTTCCGATGATGGAAGACAAGGCGATCACAGACCTCCCCGACCTGAGCGACCTGCCGCCGGATGTTCAGGAATTCGTCAGGGGCCTGGCCAAGGACGGGATCACGGTGATACTCCCGACAATAAAGCCAGGCGATCCGCTGCCGGAGCCGGTATGGCTGAATACCTCGTTTAGCGATGCCATCATCGAAGAGCGAGATGAGTACGGGCGGTGAAATACTACTATTTCGACGCGAGCGTCCTGGTGAAAGGGTATCTCTGGGAGGAGGGGAGCGAGGACGTGTGCACAGTGTTGCGCGCGGTGCGGGCCGCTCCGCCCGAAGCGAGGGTGGTGACCTCCAGCCTTGCGTTCGTGGAGGCTGTCTCGGCCGTGTCCCGGCGCACCTTCAAGGGTGAGATCACGGAAGAACAGGCGGACGACGTCCGGAAGCGCCTCCTCGCGCACTTCGCGGTATACCACGTTCTCGAGCCGAAACTCGGCCTCGTGAAGGGTGCCGCGGAGCTGACGCGCCGGCACCGCTTGCGTGCCATCGACGCGATTCACCTCGCCTCGGGACTGGCCGCAAGGCGCCAGGCGCCGGTCTGGGCGAACTTCCAGTTCGGGTCCGCGGACCGCCGCCTGAACGTCGCGGCCACTGCCGAGCAGTTCGACGTGTTCAACCCCAGCACGCCGGTTCCGCCGGGCACCTCCACGCCCGTCACTCCGTCCGCATAGCCGCTCGGCACCTCGCCGAAGTCGCGCATCCATCCGAGAAACACCGTCCGATCTCCCCTCCCGCTCCGCGTCCGGCCCGGAGCGTGCGGCTAGGGGCGGGTTCGCGACGATCCACGGATGCCGGCTTCGAGCTCGATGGACGACAGAAACCCCGCAGCGTACCACGATCGGGAAGCGCGCCTGGCCCCGGTGCCGCCGCGCGAGCGCCCGGTGCCGCTTCGCGTTCCCGCGCCGCTCGACTCGACGCGCGCCGGGCAGGCGCGGAGGATCGCGTTCCTGCGCGGGCGCGGGGTGGAGGTGCCGCACCTGGAGGGGCGCGGCGGGCCGCCGGACCCGGAGGAGCTGCGCGGAAACGTGGAGCACTTCGTGGGAATGGCGCAGGTGCCGGTGGGGCTGATCGGGCCGCTGCGCGTGAACGGGCTGCACCTGCGCGAGGACGTGTTCGTGCCGCTCGCCACCTCCGAGGGCGCGCTGGTGGCGAGCTACGACCGCGGGGCGCGCATCCTTTCGCGCGCCGGGGGCGCGGTGTGCATGCTGGTGGATGAAGAGGTGCAGCGCGCGCCCGCCTTCGCCTTCGCCACGCTGGCGCAGGCGGCGCGCTTCGCG
>JAUJMI010000148.1:5312-8230 GCA_030446945.1 Longimicrobium sp.
TGGAGTCCAACCTCTCCGGCGACAAGAAGGCATCCGGCGCGCGCTTCCTCCACACGCGCGGGCGCCGGGTGACCGCCGAGGCGCTCCTCCCGCGCACCCTGGTGATGCGGGGCCTGCGTGCCACCCCCGAGCGCATGTGCGACTGCTGGCGCATGGGGCTGCTGGGCGGGGTGCAGACCGGGGCGATGGGGGCCAGCAGCCACGTGGCCAACGCGCTCGCCGCGCTGTTCGTGGCGTGCGGGCAGGACGTGGCGTGCGTGGCCGAGGCCAGCCTGGCCGTGCTGCGCATGGAGGTGCGCGATGGCGACCTGTACGTCGCGCTCACCCTTCCCAACCTGATCGTGGGGACCGTCGGCGGCGGCACGCGCCTCCCCACCGCGCGCGAGTGCCTGGCCATCGTGGGGTGCGTGGGGACCGGGAAGGCCGGACGCTTCGCGGAGATCTGCGCGGCGGTGGCGCTGGCGGGGGAGGTGTCGATCGTGGGGGCGCTGGCGGCCGGGGAGTTCGCTGCGGCACACCAGCGGCTGGGGCGTGGGCCGGTCGGGTAACGGCGGGTTCTCACGCGGAGGCGCGGAGAGCACGGCCACCGAGCCTGGCTCGGGATGGTTCCTGGAGCCCGGCCACCCGGTGTACGCGCTGCGCCCCGCCGCTCCGCTCCAGGTCGTGCCCGGGTCGTGCTTCTACGCCCCGCGCGACTCCTTCGTCTACCCGGGCGGCCTGGAGGAGATGGGCCCGCCGGCGGCCACGGCCGCACCATCGCCGCAGACGCGGTGCGGTCCATCGTCGCCGAGCCGGCGGCGGTGTGAGCAAAAGCACAGCGTATAACCCCGTGATGCGCTGTGCTCGCTACGCCACGGGCCTGCCGTCGCGGTACACGCGCACGCCCTCGCCTCCGTGCAGTAGGAGGCGCGCGCCGCGGCCGCCGTAGGCGCGCATCAGGTCGATCATCATCGCCTCCTCGCCGCCCCACGGGTAGGCGTACACCACGTCGAAGTCCTCCAGCGGGTGGCGCAGCTCGGGGTAGGCGCTGGCGCCGTCGCCGATGGTGCCCAGGCGGCCGTCGCCGTCGGCGGGGCGGTAGCGGTAGCCGGAGGGGATGAAGCTCCCCGCCGCGAACCGCGCCCCCGAGCCGTACCGTGACGCCAGGCCGCGCGCCACCTCCACCAGCGCCGGGTCCAGCTCGATCCCCCAGGCTTCGTACCCCAGCAGGTCGGCCATGATGGTGATGACTCCCGTGGCCGAGCCCCACTCCAGGAAGCGCAGCCCCGGTCCGCGCTGCGCCACGAGCGCCTCCAGCACGCGCTCGTAGTCCGCGGGGACGAAGGGGTGCCAGTCGTTTCGCCGCACGTCCACGTCGAAGCGCTCCCAGATCTCCCAACCCTCGTCGCTCAGCGCGGCGATGCGGGCGCGCAGCTCCGGGTCCAACCCATCCCGTGCCGGTGCGCCGGGATCGGCGGCCACCCTCAGGCGTCCTCGTCGTCGTCCGGCGAGGCGCCGTCGTCCTCCGCCCCCTCCTCCGCGCCGCCCTCCGCCTCGCGTTCCTTGCGGGCGCGCTTCTTCTCCTCCTTCTCGTCCTTTTTCTGCTGCTTCAGCATCTCCTTCTGGCGCTTCTCGAAGCCGTAGTTTGGGCGTCGTGCCATGCGTGCCTCCTCTCGTGCGGACGACCCCGTGCGGCCCGTGCGGACCGTGCGTGACCGAGCCGGTAATAGACGACTTCTCAGTTCTTGCGCTTGAACGACCAGGTGAAGACGAAGGTTGCCACCTCCGTGCCATCCTCCATGCGCCCGACCGCCGTGGCCTCCGCGGTGGTGCCCTCGCCCGTGCGCAGCGTCTCCGCGACGGCGGCGGCGATGAGCTCCCCGTCCGCGCAGGTGAAGACGGCGTCGGACACGGCCTTCTTCCCGAACGACGACCGCATCTCGGTGACCAGCATGGAGACGGGCGCGCCGGCGCCCTCCACGGCGGCCATCGCCAGGGCGCCGGTCGACAGCTCGGCGGCCATGGCCTGCGCGGCGAAGTAGGTGCTGCGAAAGGGGTTCTGCGTGCGCCAGCCGCGCGGCACCACCACCTCGCAGCGCGCCGCGTCCAGGCGGCGCACTCGCAGCCCGGCGAACCACGCCAGCGGCAGCTTGGCCAGGAAGTAGGCCCGCATCCTGGCGCGGCTGCGCATGTTGGCGCGGAACGCCTCCGCGCGGGCGGCGTCCGGCGGGGCGGTCACGGTGCTCACGCGCATCTCCATCGCTGTTTTGCGGAGCGGCCATCGTGGCCGCTTATCTCCACATCGAAGATGCGCCTCGGAGCGCGTCCGCGACAGGCCCGCTCCGCTGCGGAGTCAGAGCACGGGGTGGGGGGGCGGTACCCCGGCGGCGGAGTATGCGTGGCGGTAGACCCGCTCCATCACGGCGATCCGTTCCAGCGCGGGAAGGTGGGCTTCGGCCCCGACCGGTTCCGCCACTGCCGCCGCGAAAGCGCGAAGCTGGTTCGCGTAGAACCCGCCCCCGGCGCAGGCCAGCGTCCGCGCGCCGCCCGGGGCGCTGACCGCGATCTTCACCTGCACGTTGCCCCACATGGGGCGCAGGAAGTCCGCGACGGTGATCGACCCATCCTCGCAGTGGAGGGTGTGAGTGGCCGCAAAGGGGTCCAGGTAGCTCGCGTACAACGTGGCCTTGCACGCTCCGCGCAGGGCAAGCCGAGCGGTGAATTCCGTCTCCCCCCGGTCCCCTTCGAAGCTTCCCGCCGCCTCGGCCACTTCTCCGGCCAGGCCCGCCACCGCCTGCAGCAAGTGCAGCCAGTACGGGGCGACGTCGCAGAACACTCCACCCCCGTACGCGGGCGCGGGGAGCCGGGCCAGTCGATCCTCACCGAGCGGGAAGCAGATTCTGGATTCCACCGAGCGCAGGGCGCCGAGCTCTCCGCCA
>JAUJMI010000149.1 GCA_030446945.1 Longimicrobium sp.
GTCGTCTCGCGGCCGTTGATGTCGATGACGTGCAGCGTGAACTCGCTGTACGCGGTACCCTGGTCCACGTTCTCGCCATACCAGCCGTCGCGTCCCAGGTGGAACGGCTGATACATCATCCCTATCGTGCCGTCCGGCCGTGGGGTAACCTCCATGCGCCATGCGCGCTCGTAGCACCAGATGCCGTCCTCGTAGCGCATGATGTCCCCCGTACCGCATCGCTGGACGATCTGATCCTGTGTCGGCCGCACGTCCTCCGAGGCCGTCGTATGACTGAAGTACACGTCGCGGAGGTTGCTTCGCGTGTCCCTCCACACGCGCATCCGCAGCTCCATCCAGGCGTGCTGGATGGGCACGTCCCCCGTGGAAGCATTCGCGTCGAACGTGTGCCGCTGCTGGCCGTGGTCGCCGTGGCCGTTGCCGAACCAGTCGCCGGGAGCCCAGTTCGCGTGGTCGATCCACGCGCTCCGGTACATCCAGCCGAGGCGGGCGCGCGTTTCGCGCTTCATCGCCACGGTCTCGCAGTCCTCGTGCGACAGGCCGGCGTTGTTCCACACCTTCACGCAAATCGGGAAGTCGCCCACGCCGTCGTATGCCACTCGCTGAATGTCGCCACTGGTCGTGGTGTAAGCCGGCTTCACCTCCGAGGTCCCCACAAAGCGGCCCTGCAATTCATCCCACTTTCCCCAAGGCATCCCCCACGTCCACTGGTACTGTGTGATCCCGGTGGCGCCGTCTCCAGCGTATGAGGCGCTAGGGTCCGCGTACGTCCATTTCCGCGTCCAGTAGGAGCCCCGATTGTCCCCATCCTGGTAGACGCGCAGGTTGGCCACGGGTGGCTTCACGTAGAAGCACGGTGCCGGTGTGTTCGCATCTGGTTTGTAGTTCAGGGCGCCTGGATCCATGCACCCGTACACGCGCGTTCGGACCACGATTTCGACCGTGGTGCTCGCGGTTCCCCCCTGGCCATCGAAAACCGTTCCCGTGACCGTGTACGTTCGCGGCATCGCGGGCAAATTGCCGTCGCCGAACGTCCCGGTCATGCCCGAACTCAGGTTGCCCGTCAGCGGGTCTCCATCCGGGTCCGAGGACTGGTGCAGGTCGAGTTGCGCGACCTCGTCGTTGTAGATGAACTCCTCCGCGCGTGGATACGTGACCCGCAAGATCGCCGTCGGTGCGCGATTTACTACAGTGATGGCGGAGGTCGTGACCGTCGGCGACGGCTCGTTGTTGTTGTCGATAGCCTGGGCGGAGAGGGTCCAGTCGCCCACCTCGTTCGGAACGAAGGTGATGTTGGGGGCGCTGCCGCGGTACACGCGCGCGCCGCTGGGGCTGTTCGTCCACCAGTGCACGGCGGCGATGACCCCGTCCGGGTCGGCGGCGTTGCTGTAGCCCGTGATCGTGGTCCCGCGAGGTACGTTGTTGGGCGTGAACGACGGGGAGACCGCGGGCGCCGAGTTGATGCGCGTGGCGGCGCTGCTGGCCGACGACGAGAGGGAGCCGCTGGCCGCGTCCGACGCGGTGAGGGTGATGGCGCTCGCCAGGTTCGCGGAGGGGACCGCGGAGAACTGCAGCGGCAGGTTCACCGACGTACTGCCGAACGCCGGGAGCGTGATCGTTCCGATCTGGCCGAAGGCCGCGACGATGGGCGGATTGCCCGCCGACGGGGCGAGGACGAACGAGCGCGCGACGTTGCTCCGGTTCGTGATGGCGAACGGGATGGTCGCCCACTGCCCGTAGCTGCCGCTCACGCCCGGGCCAGCCGAGACGGCCGGCGGCAGGAGGACCGTGTTCACGGTGACGACGCACCGTCCCGAGCCCGCCAGCGACGTGGCCTCGGCGTCGCGCCCGGCGAGCGTGAGGGTCGCCGTCCAGCCGCCCTGCGCCGTAGCGGGTATAGCCCACGGCGCGTTGACCGCCACCGTGCCGAAGGCGGGCACGGTGACACTGGCCGGCGTGCCCGCGGGGGTGGCCGCCTGGTCCGCGCTGGAAGTGAAGGTGAAGCCAAAGGTCCGCGCCACGTTCGAGTTGTTGCGCAGCGAATAGGCGAGTGTGCCCGACGCGCCCGGGTCGCCGGACGGGCAGCTCGGCGGGCCAAGGATGGTGGGGGGCGCCAGGACGGTGTTGACCGTCACCTTCCCGCCGCCCGACCCGGAGTACGACGTGGCTAGCACGTCCGTGCCGGTGAGCGTGAAGCTCGCGGCCCACCCTCCCTCCGCCGGCCCCGCCACGCTGAACGGTCCCTCCACCGGGACGGAACCGAACGCCGGCACCGTGACGCGGGCAGGGGTGGCCGTGGCAGCCGCCGCTCCGTCGTGGCTGGAGACATGGGTGAACGAGAACGTCCGATCCTCGTTCGTGTTGTTCCTTAAAGAATACACCAGCCTTCCGCTCTGCCCCGGATCGGCGGCGACCTCCGCCGCGGAGGTGACGGTAGGGTGCGCCAGGGCCAGGCCGGTGGTCACGTTGGACGTGTGCGTGCTGGTGCTCTCCGCGGGAGCGCCCGGGTCCAGCACGGTCAGCGTGGTCGTGCTCGCCGCCCGGTGCAGGCTGGTCTCTGACAGCTGGTAGGTCGCGGTGACCGTGATCGACTGGTCGCGGCCGATGCGGACCGTCGGGCCGGGGCTGGTCGAGCGCAGCGCGAGGTCCCCGGTCTGCCCCACGGCAAGCTGGAAGTCACGCGGGGCGTTCGAATTGTTGGTGACCGTCCACGTCTGCCTGAAGACGGCGTTCGGCAGCTCGGTGCGCGCGTCTCCACCCGTGACGGTGGCGGGGCGCGGCTGGAACGCCGCGGTGATCGTCATGCATCGCTCGGCGTCGTACGACGATGCCTCCTGGTCGGTGGCCGTAAGACAGACCCGGTGCGGCGTGAATCCGTCCACATCGTCGGCCAGGTGCAGCCGAAGCTGCGTCCCCTGGGTCTCGCCTCGGGCGAAGGGGATGGACCCGAGCCCCGTCGCCGACTGGCGGGTGAGCGTGCTGGGATACGTGGCGGCCAGGCGGAGCATGCGCGTGGCGTTGACGCGGTTGGTGGTCGACCAGACGATGTCGGCGGTCTGCCCCGGGATGACGGTGAGGTCCGGGGGCGTGGTCATCGCGGGGTCCATGAGCGTCAGCCTGGCCGAAACGGCAAAAAAGCCATCTGCGCGGAGCGACGGGCAATCGATGTCGGTCGCCTCCAGCGGGAGGACCGCCACCTGGCCTGACTCGGCGTTGTCGGCCACCTGGAAGGTGGCGGCCACGCTGCGGGACGCACCCGCAGGCACCGCCACGCTCGACGGGCCCGAGACGGAGGGCACCACGGCGGGGTTGCTGGAGGAGAAGCGGAGATCGTAGCTCCGCGCCGCCGCGCCCGGGTTGCTGAGCGTAAAGGTGCCGGTGCCCGCCGCTCCCGGGTTCGCATCGGTCTGATCGGGCGGGGAGGCGATGCCGAGGGCGGGCACGCCCGCGCACTGGACAGGGATCGGGGGAACCACGGGCGTATCCACGGCCACGGTCGTGCGGCCGGGGGCCGGGTTGCCATCGGAGCCGGCCACCGTCTCGGCGCCGTCTCGGTCGTTGGGACCCGCCCAGCACTGGACGCGATTGAGCGCGTTGGAGACAAAGGGCGAGTAGTCGACCGAGCAGCGCTGCCCCGTCTTCACGTGCCGCACACGCAGGTACGCGCGCCGGCCGCCCCCGTGCAATCGGTTCTCCTCCACCACCACGCCCGGAGAGCGCCGAAAGCCGATGCCGTCCAGCTGCTCCATCGTCCCCAGCGCGCCCGTCCGCTGCCGGAGGATCTGCTGCTGGTTGACGAAGTGCACCAGGTCCTGGCGCATCTCGGCTTCGGCGGCGTAGGCGCGGTACTGGATCGTGCCGGCAAAGCCGACCCCGGCCAGCACGCCGACGACGGCGAGGACGATCAGGATCTCGATCCCGGTAAACCCACGGGAGTTCCGGACGGGGCGCGGCATGGGGCAGCCAGGGGAGGAGGTTTGCGAAATCAGCTAGTATGAATACCCCGGATGGGGAACGCCAGTTCGGTTGCCCCGGTCGCAAAGAATTTCGCAGAGTGCCGAACGGCAGAACGCCCGCTCCCGTGTTCGGGAGCGGGCGTTCGTGATGTTTTCTCCGCCCGCGCGCAGCCGCGCAGGCGGACCGCTTCCGGCTTAGGCCTGAAGCTCAGCGGCGGCGAAGCCGCACGCCCCCTGAGCCGGTGTCGATGGTGAGGCGGCCGTCGCCGTCACCGATGCGGCCGGTGAGGCGCGAACGGCGCAGGGTGCGGGCGGTCATCGGCACGTCCACGTCGATCCCGCCCGAGCCGGTGTCGATCTCCACCTCGGCGCCGTACCCGGGGGGCACGTCCACCGTCACGCCGCCGGAGCCGGTGTCGATCCTCACGTTCCGCGCGTCCGCGGCGAGGGCGACGCTCACCGAGCCGCTGCCGGTGTCCACTACCAGGTCGCGGGCGCGCACGCCGTCCATCCTCACGGCTCCGGAGCCCACGTCCACCCTCACGTCCTCCACCGCGATGTCGCTGCCGGTGACGCCGCCGCTGCCCGTATCCACGTTCAGGCGCGAACCGCGGACGGCGTTCAGCCGCACGCCCCCGGAGCCGGTGTCCACGTTGAGGACGCCGGAGGCGCCCATCACCTCCACGCCCCCCGAGCCGACGTCGACGCCCAGGTCGCCACGCGTGCCCTCGGTGCGCACGGATGCGGAGGCGCCGTGCACGCGCAGGGTGCCCTGCACGTTCGTGACGAATACGCGTCCGACCGCCTGGTGCACCGCCACCGTCCGACCCGCCGGGACCCTCAACCGCACGTCGGCCCACGCTTCGGTGCCGCTCCCCGACCCGACGATGGTCACCCGGTCGCCGCCCCCCGACCGTCCGCCAAAGGTGCCGTCGCGGCGTACGCTGAGCTGCGTCCGGCTGCGGCTCCCCATCGCGGGATATACGATACGCCCTTCCGGATAGATCACCCGCACGGTCTCCGCATCACCCACGCGGCCGCGCTCCACCCGCAGTTCGCGCGCATCGCTCCCGCCGCGGGTGACCTCCACCACCACCTCGCGCCCGGAGCCCGCCTCCACGCGCATCTCCCCGGCCAGGTTGTACACGGCCACGCGCTCATCCCGCAGAGCGTGACGGTCCTGCGCATGGCCGGCGCCAGCCCAGGCGAGGGAGAGGAGTACCGCGGTTCGGAGTGCGCACCGCATGGTCACGTTCCGTTAGAAGGAAGAAAGATGGCCTCACACGGACACGGAGACACAGAGAGAAAAGCAAAAGGGGTTTTCTGTGGCTTGCGGTTCCCTCTGTCTCCTCTGCGTGATGCTGTTGCCGTTCAGAAGCTGACCCACCAGTTCGCCTTCAGCATCACCACGTTCGCCGCTTCGGTGTTCCAGAGCGCGTCCAGGTTGCGGCGGAAGCGGAACTGGCCGTCTGTGACGTCGTCCGAGCCCCCGCGCGAGTGCGACCAGGCCAGAAAGAACGTGGAGCCGGGGCGGTACTCCCAGCGCGCCACGGCGTTCAGGTTGAAGTCGCGCACGCTGAAGTCCGGGTTGCCGAAGCGGAAGGCGCCGGCGTCGTACCCCTTTTCGTCGCGCGTGACCGCGAGCGGGGTGAAGCGGTCCGCGAAGCGCCCGGCATCCGGGGACGTGGGCTCGCGGAAGCTGCCGTACTTCCCCGCGCTCATGAACGGCTGCGCGTAGAGCTGCAGCGAGAGTGTGGGCGAGAAGGTCTTGTTCACCCGCGCCGACATTCCAAAGGTCCGCTGGTCCAGTTCGCCGAAGATGTAGCGCCGCGTGCCCCCCACCTCGCGCGCACCCACGTACTGCCACGCCGTGTTGTACCGCGAGTAGAAGGGCGACGCGGAGAAGCGCAGCGAAGGCGTCGGGCGCCAGCCCAGGCCGGCCGAGACGTTGTAGCGCCAGCCGGAGTCCTCGTCGCGCAGGCCCCAGTTGAGGCTGGTGTGGCCGGTGAGGCGCTTGCGGCTGTCCGAGCTCCCGCCCATCCACCCGCTGTACCCGCCGGGCGCCAGCAGGGCCGCGCCGCCGCGCAGGGCGCGCGTGTCCCATCCGCCAAAGGAGCGCTCCACACCGCCCCACGTGTTCCAGTAGTTGAGGAAGCGCGCGGAACCGTTCACGTTCAGCGCCCGCCCGGCGCGCTCCCACCCGAAGTTGCGCGCCTCCCAGGCGTTGCCGGCCAGGTTCCAGTCGCGGAACACCTTCCCTGGCGTGCGCTGGATGTGCTGCATCCAGAAGACGTTGACGATCTCGTCCGCCGCGCGCTGAAAGCCCAGGTCGTTGGTCTCGAAGCCCGGGGAGCGGACGGAGCCGAGGAAGCCGCCCTGCCACTTCCCCTTCACCTTGGCCACGTTGTAGCTCCCCGCCCACCCCTCCAGCGAGGTGGCCGCGGAATCGAAGCGGAGGTAGCTCTGCCCGGGGCGCTGGAAGTAGCGCGCGCTGGAGCCCTGCGCGTTCCGGATCGCGTCCGTGCTTCCCTCGATGCGCGACCCCAGCACCCACACGCGGGCCGAGTACGTGTCGTTCCCCCAGCGGTGCTGCGCGTCCGCGCCCCCGGCAAAGGCGCGCGAGCGGAGCCAGTCCATCCCCGTGCCGTCCAGCCGCCGAATGACGCCCGTGGTCACGGCGCCGAACTGCGTCTTGCCGCCGTTCAGCTCGCGGCGGGCGCGGATGACGCTGTAGTTGGTCATCGGCTCCACCACCTGGCCGCTGCGGACGCCGTCCGCATCCAGGACGGTGGCGCGCTCCTCGGCGGTGAGGGCGTTCATCACCCCGATCGACCAGCCGCGCCCGATCTCGCCGCTCAGCTTGGCGGCGCCCAGGATGTTGGTCTGCCCCGGCCGGTCCGCGTAGCCGCCCTCCGGAACGTCCACGCCGCCGCGCGGGGCGCGTCCCACGCGGCGCGAGTAGAAGAGCGACTCGTTCCCCCCGTCGCCGTCGCCCAGGCCGATGCCGAAGCGGAAGATGTCCGCGCCCTCGGTGAAGAAGGGGCGGCGCTCGGAGAGAAAGGTCTCGAAGGCGCTGAGGTTCACCTCCGACGGATCGGCCTCCACCTGCCCGAAGTCCGGGTTGAAGGTGGCGTCGAGCGTCAGGTTGGAGGTGACGCCGTACTTGACGTCGAGTCCCACGGAGCCGCGCAATTCGCTGGACGAGTAGAACGGGTTCGCCTCGTCGCCGGGTGCGCGCGTGACGCCGGAGACCGTGTATGGAAGAAGCTCCAGCCGCCGCGGCGCCGGGAGGCCGCGCAGCCCGCGCAGCTCGCCGAAGCGCGCCACCTGGCGGGGCTCGTCGCGCCTGACCGGCGACCAGTACGACTGCTCGTTCTCGCGCTGCACCACGCGCAGCGCCTGGAAGCCCCACACGCCGTCGCCGCCGGTGGCGAAGCGCAGCGCCGAGAGCGGGATGCGGTACTCCGCCGTCCACCCCAGCGAGTCGCGCCCCACGGCTACGGACCACACCGCGTCCCACCCGCTGTCGTCGTCGCCGCCGTCGGCGATGGTCATGTCGCGCTTGACGCCCGCCGGGTTCACGGCGAAGACGTACGCCGTGCGCCGGTCGTGGCGCGAGTCGAAGCCCACCATCAGCCAGTCGGAGGGGGAGTCCTCGTCGCGGCGCGTGAGCTGGGCGGAGATCCTGGACGGCTCGGGATCGTAGGCGCGGGCCGCCACGTAGATGGCGTCGTTGTCGAACGCCACCCGCACCACGGTGCGGAAGCGGGAGGGCTCGCCCTCCCTGGGCTCGCGCTGCGTGAAGCCGCCGATGGTGTCCGCGGCCATCCAGACGGCGTCGTCCAGGCGGCCGTCGAGGGTGGGGGCTCCGGTGGCGGAGGTGAGGCGGTACGCGGCCACCTGCCGGACGCTGTTCGTGGTGTCCGCGGCGGGCGCCGTCAGGGCGACGGCTATGAGAAGGGTGCCCAGCATGGGGGATGCTCCAGAGCTTCCGGTGTATATGGAAACGGTGAGCGCAGCTCACCCGGTTGCCTCTGCTACGAGATCAGCGGTCCGCCAGTTTCACGTTTCCGCTGAAGGTGCGCAGCTGCACCCGGGACCCGCCCCGCCCCAGCAGCACCTGCCGCTCGCGCCGCGAGGTGCGGGTGACGCGCGCCCCCGCCACCGAGATCTCCATGTCGCCGCTGAAGGTGGTGAACTCCACCTCCGCGCCGGTGCCGCGGGGGAGCCGCATCAGGAGCGATCGGA
>JAUJMI010000150.1 GCA_030446945.1 Longimicrobium sp.
ACTCGCCCGTGGGCCTTACCAGCACGTCAAGCGTGCCCTGCGAAACGTCGATGCCCGCGCACTCACGCACTCACGCACTCACGCACTCACGCACTCCCCCGCGAGGTGCACGCTTCTTGCGACCCGGCGGGGCGATTCCAGAGGGGTGAACGACACGCGGAGAGGAGCCGGCTTGAGCGTAGACGAGATCGCGGAACAGACAGTTCGCTGCGAGCACTGCGGAGTGGAGTTCGCGGGCGGCGACGCATGCCCGCAGTGTGGAAAGCTGCGGGCGCAGGTGACGTGCGAGGACGATCCCTCGCAGCTGGCGCTGTTCCGCTGCGTGATCTGCGGGCGCGCGGTGTGCCACAACCTGCCGGAGGGCTCGCACGCGGCGCTGTGCGACGAGCACCGCACCATCCCGATGATCCAGGGGTGGGCGCAGGTGTACAGTGCCGCGTCGGAGATGGAGGCGCAGCTGATCGTGGAGAACCTGCGCGCGGAGGAGATCGACGCGCAGCTCTTCAACCAGGCCGACCGCTCCTTCCCCGTCGACATGGGGGAGCTGAGCATCGCGCGGGTGCTGGTGCCGGTGTGGCAGTACGGCGCCGCGCTGGAGATGATCCAGTCGCACATGGACTCCGAGGGCGAGGTGGCGTTCGCCTGCCCAGTCTGCGGCGAAGTGTACGAGCCGGGGCAGGCGGTGTGCGGGTCGTGCGGGGCGCCGCTGGCGGGGTAGCCGTTCGTTGACGCGGCCGCTGCGCGGCGCCATATTCGCCCTGCCGGCCGCGCTGCGGGCCGCGAGCGGTTCCCGGGATCTCCGGAGCCGCTTTTTTCGTATGCGCACACAGAAGGGAATAGGGAATAGGGAATAGGGAATAGCCCCCAGAAGACGCGGGTTTGCGCCTGGTTGCTGTTCCCCGATCCCTGATCCCTGATCCCTAATCCCTAGCTCCGGAACAGACGTGAAGCTTCCCGTAGTCGCCGTCGTCGGCCGTCCCAACGTGGGCAAGTCCACCTTTTTCAACCGCGTCATCGGCGAGCGGGTGGCGATCGTGGAGGACCGTCCCGGCGTGACCCGCGACCGCAACTTCTACCGCACCGAGTGGAACGCACGGCAGTTCTACCTGGTGGACACCGGCGGGATGGTGGAGGGGTCCGACGAGCCGATGGACCGGCTGATCCGCGAGCAGGTGCTCACCGCCATCGAAGAGGCGGACGTGCTGGTGCTGGTGGTGGACGTCAAGACCGGGGCGCATCCGCTGGACTACGCCATCGCCGAGATCCTGCGCAAGACGCAGAAGCCCGCCATCCTCCTGGTCAACAAGGTGGACAACCTGGGCAATCCCAACGCCGTGGGGCACCACGACTTCTGGGATCTGGGGCTGGGCGAGCCGCTCCCCATGTCGTCGCTCAGCGGCAAGGGGAGCGGCGACATCCTGGACGAGATCGTCAAGCACCTCCCCGACGTGGAGGGCGAGGAGGAGGAGGCGCTCCGCGTGGCGGTGATCGGCAAGCCCAATGTGGGGAAGTCGTCGTTCGTCAACCGCCTGCTGGGCGAGGACCGGCTGGTGGTGAGCGACGTGGCCGGCACCACGCGCGACGCCATCGACACGCCCATGCAGTACCACGGGAGGAAGCTGATCTTCGTGGACACGGCGGGGCTGCGCCGGCAGGCCAAGATCGAGGACGGGGTGGAGTTCTACTCCTCCATCCGCACCGAGCGCGCGATCTCGCGGGCCGACGTGTGCGTCCTGATGATCGACGCCACCGAGCCCATCGCCGTGCAGGACCTCAAGATCGCCGAGAAGGCGTGGGAGTCCGGGTGCGGGCTGGTGCTGGTGGCAAACAAGTGGGACCTGGTGGAGAAGGAGACGCAGAGCGCGCCCAACTACGAGAAGGAGATCCGCAACCGCGCCACCTTTCTGAAGTGGGTCCCCATCCTCTTCACCAGCACGGTGACGGGGCAACGCGTGTACAAGACGCTGGACCTGATCCTGGAGGTGCAGGAGCAGCGCGTGCGCCGCATCGCCACGCACGAGGTGAACGAGGTGCTCCGCGCGCTGGTGATGCGCGCCAAGCCGCCGCACCACCACGGGCACCCGGTCAAGTTCCTGTACGGCACCCAGGTGTCCGTGGCGCCGCCCACGATGGTGCTCTGGGTCAACCACCCGGAGGGGGTGATGGAGAGCTACGAGCGCTACCTCCAGAACGGCTTCCGCGACGCGTGGGGCTTCACCGGGGTGCCCATCCGCATCAACCTCCGCCAGCGCGGCGAGGAGGCGGATTGACCCCCTGGCTGGCGCTCGCCGCGTCGTACCTGTGGGGCGCGGTCCCGGCCAGCTACCTGGCCGGCAAGTGGTCGCGCGGCATCGACCTGCGGCGGCACGGCAGCGGCAACCTGGGCGCCACCAACACCTTTCGCGTGCTGGGCGCAAAGGTGGCGGCGCCGGTGATGGTCTTCGACATCCTCAAGGGCTTCCTCCCCGTCTTCCTCTTCACCCGCTGGGATGGCCCCGCCGGCTGGCAGTGGGGGCTGGCGTACGGCGCGGCGGCCATCGTGGGGCACGTCTACCCCGTGTACATGCGGTTCAGGGGAGGGAAGGGGGTCGCGACCGCGGCGGGGGTCTTTTTGGCGCTGGCGCCGCTCGCCATCGGCGTCGCCATCCTCACCTGGCTGGGGGTGCTCAAGGTTACACGGATGGTGTCCGCAGCCTCGCTCGCGGGCGCGGCGGCGCTGGCGGCGGTGCTCGCCCTGGCGGCGCCGCCCGGCGGGCACCCGGAGATCCGCTGGCTGGGGTGGGCGATCGCCGCCTTCGTCATCTTCTCGCACCGCGCCAACCTGCGCCGCATCGTGCGCGGCGAGGAGCCCCGCTTCGGGCGCGGGCGCGAACCGGAGGCCACCGTGGCCGCCGCGGCCATCACCGCAGACGCGGAGGAGGTCCGTTGAGCCTGGAGCGTACCGCCGTCATCGGCGCCGGGAGCTGGGGGACGGCGCTCGCCAACCTCCTCGCCAAAAAGGGCGGCGAGACCGTCCTCTGGTCGTTCGAGCCGGAGGTGGCGGAAACGATCCGGGCCGAGCAGGTCAACCGCCGCTACCTGGACAGCGTCCGGCTGGACGCGCGTCTGCGCGTGACCACCGACATGGAGGAGGCGCTGTACGGCGCGTCGGTGGTGCTCTCGGTGTCGCCGTCGCACGTGGTGCGGCCGGTGATGGCGCAGGCGGCGCGGCACATGGAGCCGGGGGCGCTGGTGGTGAGCGCGTCCAAGGGGATCGAGAACGAGTCGCTGAAGACGATGGACGAGGTCCTCGCCGACGTCCTTCCCGACGGCGCGGTGGCGGCCTTCCTCTCCGGCCCCTCCTTCGCGCTGGAGGTGGGGGAGGAGCACCCCACGGCGGTGACCATCGCCTCGCACCACCCCGAAGCGGCGGAGCGGGCGCAGGCGCTCTTCCAGACCCCCTACTTCCGCGTGTACACCAGCAGCGACGTGCGGGGGGTGGAGCTGGGCGGCTCGCTCAAGAACGTCATCGCCATCGCGGCGGGCGTGGTGGAGGGGCTCGGGTACGGCAACAACACGCAGGCCGCCCTCATCACCCGCGGCCTGGCCGAGATCACGCGCCTGGGCGTCGCCGCCGGCGCGGAGCCGGCGACCTTTGCCGGGCTGGCGGGGATGGGCGACCTGATCCTGACCTGCACCGGCTCGCTGAGCCGCAACCGGCAGGTGGGGATCGAGCTGGGGCGCGGCCGGCCCATCGACGAGATCCTGGCCGGGATGGTGGCCGTGGCGGAGGGGGTGCGCACCGCGCTCTCGGCCCGCGACTTGAGCCGCAGGCTGGAGATCGAGATGCCCATCGTTGAGGTGGTGCACGCGATGCTCTACGGGGGCCTCGCCGCCACGCGCGCGCTGGAGATGCTGATGCTGCGCGAGCCGCGACGGGAGACGTGGGGATGAAGCGGCCGCAACGGGAGTTCCACTCCATCGGCGAGGTGTGCGAGCTGTTCGGGATCAAGCCCCACGTGCTGCGCTACTGGGAGACGCAGTTCCCGGCGCTCTCGCCCCCCAAGAACCGCGCCGGCAACCGCGTCTACCGCCAGCGCGACCTGGAGCTGATCGCGCTGATCCAGCACCTGGTGCGCGACGAGCGCTACACCCTCGAGGGCGCCCGCGCGCGCATCGAGGAGCTGAACCGCGACGGCTCCGCCACCGCCACGGCCGGCCACGCCCTGGAGCAGAGCTTCATCCGCTCCCTCCGCGGCGAACTGGAAGAGATCCTGGAGCTGCTTCAGGGCGAGTGAGCTCGCTGCAACGACAGCACCCCGCACCGATACCGCCCCGCGCACCGATCCGTCCACCGGAGCCTGCGAAGGCAGGCTTCCCGCGGCTGTTGCAGCGGCTTCAACCGCCGTCCCACCACCGAACAGCCCCCGCCAAATCCGCTCATCCTCCTCTAACCGCGACCTGCAACCTTCTTTTCACGGCCTACGTCTGATGGACACGAGCGGCAACGAAGCCGCTCGCGCCTGCACTCCCCGTGACAGGCCGAACCCTTCTAGACGAGGTCCTACCATGTCTCTCCCCCTGCTCCGCACCGCCACCGCCACCGCCGCCACCGCCCTCACTCTCGCCGCCGCCGGCGGGGTCCACGCGCAGGAAGCCTTCACCGCCACCGACCCCATCGGCGCCACCGCGGAGGCGGCCGCGCCCCAGGGCGTCGTGCTGAAGCTGGACGGTGCCACGGCCGACGCCACCCTGCACTAGTTCATCGCCACCCACCACGCCGGCTGGCTCGCCGGGCGCGGACCGTACGACCACTCGCAGCGCAGCCAGGTGATGGTGTACCGCGACGGCGTGCTCGTCGGCGCCAAGGCGGCGCTGCGCTCGATCAAAGTGGGCGACGTGGCGGAGGTGCGGCGCCTGAGCCCGTCGGAAGCGTCGCAGCGCTTCGGGCTGGACCACGGCGCCGGTGCCATCCTGATCACCTCGAAGTGAGCACCAGCCACGCTCGCGGGTGAGCGCCGACGGCGCGCGCTCACCCGAGGCACCCCCCTCCGCAGTCCCTTCCGCGCCACCCACGTCACCATGCCCGCAACCGGCGCGCGCTTCCGCCCCTCCGCCTCTCCGCGGGGGTGGCGCGAGGGGTGCGTCGGGCGCAGTTTGTCCGCGCACGGCGGCGCGCGCCGCCGACGAAGGCAAGCCACGACAGGAGTTGTGTTTCCCCTCATGCTGATCCTCTGCACGAACGACGACGGGTACATGGCGCCGGGGCTGGGCGTGCTGGCGGAGGCGGCGGCCGGGCTCGGCGACGTGCACGTCGTCGCGCCGGACCGGGAGCAGAGCGCCACCAGCCACTCGCTCACCATGCACCTGCCGCTGCGGGCGCGCTCCGTGCGCGAGCGCTGGCACTCCGTGACCGGCACTCCCACGGACTGCGTGATGCTCGGCGTGCAGGCCATCCGTCCCCGCCGGCCGGACGTGGTGCTCTCGGGCGTGAACCACGGGATGAACATGGGGGAGGACGTCCTCTACTCCGGCACCGTGTCGGCGGCGATGGAGGCGACCATCTTCGGCATCCCCGCCGTCGCCGTCTCGTACGCGGGGCGCGGAGACGAGCGGCACCTGGCGTCGTACGGGCCGCTCCTGTCGCGCCTGCTGGCGCAGCTGGTGAAGCGGAACGACTTCCCCCCGGAGACGCTCCTCAACGTGAACCTCCCCGCCATCGCGGCGGAGCAGGTGAAGGGGGTGCGCGTCACGCGGCTGGGGCGGCGCGTCTTCAGCGACTCGCTCACGCAGGGGACCGACCCCAGCGGAAAGCCGTACTACTGGATCGGCGGGGGGAGCATCGAGTGGGCGTCGCTGGAGGGGACCGACTACCACGCCGTCGACGAAGGGTACATCTCGGTCACGCCGCTCCACCTGGACCTCACCAACCACGCCCTGCTGCGCAACGTGGCGGAGTGGGAGCTGACGGCATGAGCACGGAGCGCTTCAACGCGCAGCGGCGGGCGCTGATCGGACGGATGCAGGAGAAGGGGATCCGCAACCTGGAGGTGTTGCGCGCCTTCGACCAGATCCCGCGCCACGCCTTCGTGCCGCACGCCGTGTCGCACCGGGCGTACGAGGACGCGCCGGTGCCCATCGGCTTCGGGCAGACGGCGTCGCAGCCCTCGCTGCAGGCGCTTTACATGCAGCTTCTGGAGATCGGCTCGCGCGACAGGGTGCTGGAGATCGGCACGGGGAGCGGGCACCAGACGGCGGTGCTGGCTCAACTGGCGGACCGCGTGTACTCGGTGGAGCGCATCCCCGAGCTGGCCGCGCGGGCGCGCGAGGCGCTGGACGCCATGCGCATCGCCAACGTCGCGATCCTGGTGGGCGACGGGACGATCGGGTGGAGCCGCTACGCGCCCTACGACGCCATCCTGGTAGCCGCTGCCGCGCCCGACGTCCCGCAGCCGCTGGTGGACCAGCTCGCGGACGGCGGGAAGATGCTGGTGCCGGTGGGGACGCGCGAGGCGCAGCGGCTGGTGCTGGTGGCCAAGCGGGGCGGGGAAGTCACGTCGGAAGAGGTGCTGGACTGCACCTTCGTACCGCTCCTGGGCCGCTTCGGGTGGGTGGACGAGCGTCCGCCCGGCGGCTGATCGCAGGCGCCAGCGCTCCCGCAGCGGCAGCGGCGTCGTTGACAACGCGCCGCCGCCGAACGTACGTTCCGTGCAAATCCACCCACGCACGCCCCGCCCCAACTCCTCTATCGGGCAGCCTCCATGAGCGCACTCCCGGGCGATTCCGCGCCCAACGCCTTCGTGTTTCCGCCGTTCATGCCGCCGGTGCCGCGCTCCGGCCCCGCATCCGCGCCCTCCGGCCCCGCGGAGCCCGCGCCGGACGATTTCACGATGGAAGTCCCGCTCCCCGCCCACGACCCGGGCGACCCGGACGGCGACGTCCCGCAGCACGGCTTCGATGCGAACGAGGCGGGATCGCAGCACTGGGAGGCCGCCGCGCCGCCCGCCGCCGAGGACCTCCCCTGGCTGGAGATGCCCGCCGAGGGCCCGCGCGTCCACGCCGCCGAGCCTTTGGCGAGCGACGGCGCGATGGCGGGATGGGCCGGATGGGACGCGGGTGATGCGCAGCCCGCCGAGTTCGCGCCCGCGGCGGACGGCGACGCGCGGGACGCCGCCGCGCCCGAAGACGCGATGCCGTGGACCGAAGCCCCCGCCGGCGAGCAGCCGCCGTGGACCGAGCCCGCCGCCGACCAGTCCGCGCCACGGACGGAACCCGCCGCGGCCGACGGACCGGCGCCGTGGACCGAGACCACCGTGGCCGACGAGCCGATGCCGTGGGCCGAAACGCCCGCGCCTGAGGAAGCCGCGCCCTGGGCCGAAACGCCCGCACCGCTCGATGTGGCGCCGTGGGCCGAAACCCCCTCCGCGGATGATGCGGGCCCCTGGGGAGATACCCCCGCGCCGGAAGCGGAGGGATTGGGCGAGCCCTCGTGGCCGCCGTTCATAGCGGAAGCCGAAGAGGCGCCGCCCGCCCAAGCGCTCTTCGCCCACGATGCGTCCGTCGAAGCGTTCGGCGACGGGCCCATCGCGCCGTCGCAGCCCGTCGCCGCATCGGACGCGGCGGGTTACGGCGAGGTGGCGGACCGGCTGGAGGCGATCGCCCGCGCGCTGCGCGACGACCCCGGCTCCTTTCTCTCCGGCGGATCGGGCGACGCGCTCGGGCTGCTGGTCACCGGGTTCGTACTGGGCTACGGGCATGGGCGGCGCGAAGGCGGAGCCTGAACCGAGCCGGCGCGGTAAGCAGGCTCGGACGGGGCAGAGATTCTGGTGAATCAGAGGCGAGGCTTCCGAGTCCCGCCGGCAGAGGTTTACGCCCGCGGACGGCACTTACGCCGGCCGCGGGCTTTTTTGAGCGGGTCGGAAGCCGGTGCATGCCTACGCGCGGCGAGCTGCAATAGGGTTGTCGTATACGCAAAGGCCCAGAACGGAAGTCTCACGCAGAGGCGCAGAGACGCAGGAACGGAGAATCAACAGGAGAAAAGCATCACGCAGAGACACAGAGGGAACGGAAAGGCCACCGAAAACCGTTCTGCTTTCCTCTCTGTTGCTCTGTGCCTCTGTGTGAGGCAATCCGAGCGCGAGGAGAAGAATTAGGGGACTCCCGCGGGGATGCGGGAGCGTGTGTGAAGGGCGAGCCGCATGCTCGGCCGGAACGCCCTATCGAGG
>JAUJMI010000518.1 GCA_030446945.1 Longimicrobium sp.
ACACACCATTGGTGCTGACCTTTTCCCACTACCCTTCCCATACCCGAGTTGTCAAATATCCGTTGCCAGCAAAAAAATCCGCTGGCGAGCCCACCAGTGTATCATCCTTGCTCGCGATCGTCAACCGCCCGAGGGCCGTCCTGCGTCGTTTCCACGACACCGGCTTCGCGAGGGGCGCTCAGAATATAGGAGTCCACCGGACGCGTCAAGGCCCTGTGGGAGCCGGGTTTGGGCAGGCTCACCGGGTCGCGCCCACGCCGCCTGCGCGAGGGGAGGACGGGCCAGAGAAGGCGCGTGGCGAGCGCCCACATCGCCATCGCGGCGAAGCCGAGGAGCTGGCCCACGGGACGGATCGGCTGGTGGTCCGCGAAAACGCGGCGGGCCCCCTGCGCCAGCTCGCCCACCCCCAGCAGGTCTCCCGGCTGCGGGCCGACGCCCCACATCACGGGGATCACGGAGTAGCGGAGGAGCGCCAACAGCAGCGAAAGCGTCGCCAGCCCGAACACGATGCGCCGCCGCGGACCGCGAGAGAGCGCTCCCCAGCCCGAAAGCGCCAGCGTGGCGACGACCACCCACTCCACCACGCCGGGCGGCGGAAAGAGGAGCTCAGCGATCTGCGCGGTCGCCAGCGTCCCGTAGATGACCGCGGCCCATCCCGGCACCCCCGCGGGCGACATCCACGCGCGTCGCTGCAGGAGGACGTAGGTCAGAAGGAGGGCGAACACCCCCTCCACGATCCCAAAGGTGCGGTACTGCACCCCCGTCTCCACCGGCGCGATGCCGGCGACCGCCGCGGCACCCAGGAAGAGGAGCGCGGCCGCGACGGCCCGTTGCGCGGCGGTCATCGCGGTATCCATTCGAGCGGCCCCGGTCGCAGCTTGCGCTCGATGCTCGCCAGCAGCGCCGTCGCGCGGGTGCGGGTGGCGGGTGCCAGCGGGACCGAGCCGACGCGCTGCACGGCCGCTTTCGCCTCCTGGAGAAGCTGCGTGTTGTCGCCGCGGTACCAGGGGGCGGCGCCAGCCGCCAGCATCAGCTCCGCGCGGTCCAGGGTGGCGGTGGCCCAGAGCTCGGTGGCCATGGCGGTCTGGGTGGAGTCGCCGGCGTTCTGGCGCGCGGTCCACGCTTCCCCCTCCGCCTCCGCGTAGCGCACGATGGCGCCGGCAGTGTCGCCCGAGGCGGCGGCGCGCATGGCGGCCTGCACGCGCTCGCGGGCGCGCGATACGCGGGGGGTGAACGCGTCCGGCGCGACGGCCACCCACGTCCTGCTCCCCACCTCCGCGGCGGTCTGCGGGGCGCCGCGGTAAAGGAGCGCCACCACCACCGTGAGCACGGCGAGGAGCACGAGCCCGGGGATCACCCAGGGGTCGCGCAGCGGGTTGGCGGGGGCGGTGGAGGTGGTCATGGTCTCACACGGGGAGGCGAGGATCGAGCAGGGCGCTGACGTCGCTGTACTTTACGGCGAACTCGCCCAGCGGGCCGCGGTGCGCGCTGTGCCAGTCGGAGCCGCCCGTGCGCAGGAGGCCGAGCGTGCTGGCGGCCGTCTCGAACAGGTGCGACTCCATGGGCGGGGTGTTGGGGCGGTAGCACTCCAGCCCGTCCAGCCCCCAATCCGTGAAGGCCCGGACGTACTGGTCGAAGATGGCGATCTCCGGGTGCGCCCACACCGCCACGCCGCCGGCCGCGTGGATGTCTTCGATCGCCTGGCGCACGCCGGGGAAGTCGCTGCGCACGAAGGCGACGCCCTTGTCCCCGATGTAGCGCTCGAAGGCTTCGGAGTAGTAGCGCGTCTGGCCGCGCTCCAGGAGGGCGCGGGCCAGGTGCGGGCGTCCGATGGCGGAGGAGTCCGGCCCGGCGGCGCGCTCCACGTCTTCATAGTCGACCTGGATCCCCATCCCGTTGAGGTTCGCCACCATGCCGCGCATGCGGTCGGCGCGGCGCTCGACAGCGCTCACCTGGTGGCGCGTGACGGACGGGGCGTGGTGGTCGATGAAGTAGCCCAGGATGTGGATCTCGTGGTCGCCCTCGCGCGTGCTCATCTCGATCCCCGGCACCAGCTGCAGCGGGTGCGCCGCGGCGGCGGCGAGGGCTTCGTCGACGCCGGCCACGGTGTCGTGGTCGGTGATGGAGATCACGTCCAGCCGCGCGTTGGCGGCCATCTGCACGACCTGTGTGGGAGAGCAGTGCCCGTCCG
>JAUJMI010000519.1 GCA_030446945.1 Longimicrobium sp.
GGCGCTCCAGCTCCGCGCCCTCGGAGGCGACGGGGGGAAGCACCGCGCCCGCCGCGATCCCCGCTACGCGCACCTCGGGCGCCAGCGCGCGCGCGGCCACGCGGGTCAGGTGCGCGATCCCGGCCTTGGAGATTCCGTGCGCGGTGTAGCGCGCCCACGCCTGGATCCCCGCCAGGTCGCCCATGTTGACCACGACCCCGCGCCGCTCGCGGAGGGTGGGCGCCAGGTGGCGGATGAGGAAGAAGGGCGCTTTGAGGTTCACCGCCATGGTATGGTCCCACAGCGCCTCGCCGGTCTCCTCCAGCCCTTCCGGGGGAAAGACGGAGGCGCTGTTCACCAGCACGTCCACCCCTCCGAAGGCCGCCACGGCCTCGCGCGCGAGCCGCTCCACCTCCTCGCCGCGCGCCAGGTCCGCCCCGATCGCCACCGCCTCCCCGCCGCGGCCGCGAATCTCGTCCACCAGCTCGCCCGCGGGCCCGCGCGAGGAGTTGTAGTGCACCACGAGCCTCATCCCCTCCCCTGCCAGCGCGGACGCCATCGCCCGCCCCAGCCGCACCGCCCCGCCGGTGACCAGCGCCACCTTTCCTTGCAGTTCCATCCGCCGCTCCGGGTCGGGTGCGAGCTTCTACTGATGGGCCTCACGCGGAGACGCGGAGGAAGAACAGCGATTTCACACAAAGAGATAGAAGGCACGGAAAGCCACAGAGGAAAAACCGCCCCGGCCTCTCTGTCCCTTTCCTCTGCGCCTCTGTTAGCCATGCAGTTGCCGTTCTCCGCGCCTCCGCGTCTCCGCGTGAGATCCGCCGTTCAGTCGTCCTGCTTGAAGATCTTGAGGTTCGTCGAGTGCCCCGGAGCCAGGCGCGCCTTGGGGTTGAGATAGCGCACCGCGTTGTTCACCGCGATCGCCGCCTCGCCGTAGCCGCACGAGATCAGCTCCAGCTTCCCCTCGTAGTGCACGATGTCGCCGGCCGCGTAAACGCCGGGGACGCTCGTCTCCATGACACCGTTGACCTTGATGGTGTTCTTCTCCAGCTCCAGCCCCCAGCGCGCGATCGGCCCCAGATCCGGCTTGAAGCCCAGGAGCGCGATCACCGCATCCGCCTCCACGTGGGTGTCCTCGTCCGTCTCGTTGTTGAAGATGGTGACGCGGGCCACGCACCCGTTCACCCCTTCCATCCCCCGCACTTCGTAGGGCGTAAGGACCTGCACCTCGCCCCGCTCGGCCAGGGCCTGCATCTCCAGCACACTGCTCTTGTGCGCCCGGAACTCGGGGCGCCGGTGGATGAGGGTGACCGAGCGGGCCACGCCGCGCAGCCCCAGCACCCAATCCACCGCCGAGTCGCCGCCGCCCACGATCAGCACGCGCCGGTCGCGGAAGTCCTCGATCTGGCGGACGTGCGTGTGGGCGCCGCCCCCGTCGCGGTAGTGGTCGTCCCACCCCGGGCACTCCAGCACACGAGGGTTGAGCGCGCCCTTCCCCGCCGTCACGCACACGGTGCGCGTGAGGAAGTCGCCCGCGGGGGTCACCAGGCGGAAGTGCCCGTCCTCCGGCACCATCTCCTGCACCTCGGCGCCGAGCACGACCTGGGGTCCGAACTGCGTGCCCTGCTCGATCATGTTGTTGGCCAGCTCCTTGGCCAGGATCTTGGGCAACCCGCCCACGTCGAAGATGTACTTCTCCGGGTAGAGCGCCATCAACTGCCCCCCGAGCTGCGGAAGCGCGTCCACGATGCGGCACGAGATCCCCCGCAGCCCTGCATAGAAAGCGGCGTACAGCCCCGTGGGCCCGCCGCCGATGACGGTGATGTCCGTGATGTTCGCGTCGCTCACGCGTGTGCTCCACTGTGGCTGGGTCGCTGGCCCGCGGGTGCCCCCGGCGGGGGCGGCGGGCCGCGCTCCATATAGAGGACGCGCGCGGGCCACGCAAGGAGACGGGCGGACCGCGCCGCGCATTGCAGCGTGCACGATTCCTTGCAGGATGGCGCGCGCCGGAGTGGCCCGCCGGCGTGCCCCGAACGCGTAACTCTCTCTCCCGCAACCACTTGCGTTTTGCGCCCCGCCTGGCGTGCCCGTTGCCTTAAAGGAAGCCGACAGCACGACGGAGTGCTGCGGTACCCAACCCACTCATCCCACTCTGGAGCACTACCATGCGCAACCTCCGCAACCGCGACGGCTTCACCCTGATCGAGCT
>JAUJMI010000520.1 GCA_030446945.1 Longimicrobium sp.
GGTTCGCGGGGCGGTGCAGCAGTGGCCGCGTTTTGCGAGCGAGGCCGGCGTATCGGCCGAGACCGCACGCCAGATACAGAACGTCGTTGCCCGGGCACCCGCGGAACGCTGAAAAGGTGGCCTGGAGCGTCCCGCGGGTGAGCGCGGCCTGCGCCTGGACTGACATCGGTATCAGGGCGCCCGCGGGACCGGAGCTTACGGAGGAGATCCTGAGACGAGCCGCCCTCTAGTCCTCATACAGTGCCTCCGCGCCTCCACGAAAGAGATTAATTCCTGGTGCTTGCATCACGCACCAGGTACTTCCACCAGCAGAGACGGATCGAACCCGGTTTCCTCGCCGGGATACCCTCGTTGGTTCGCGACTACGCGCGTAGCCCCCACGCTGTAGTCGCAATTGTAGTGCGTGTGGCCGTGCAGCCAGAGTGCCGCCCTTCCGTCCAGGAGCCATTCGAGGTCGCTCGCGAACGCCGCGGTTACCGGATCGTCGCGGCGCTCGGGGCTGCACGAGCGGAGTGACGGCGCGTGGTGGGTCACCACGACGGTAGGCCCGGCGAACGGCTCGTCCAACCGCGCGACGAGCCAGCGCAAGCTGGTGGCGTGCAGGACCTCCAGGTCGCGCGGGTGCAGGCGGCGGAACTCGGGGCTGACGCGCACCTTCCGGAAATCGTTCATGACCGCCTGCGCCGCCGCCATGGCAATGGCGCGGGCACCGAACAGGTCGAAGTCGGTCCATAGGGTGCAGCCCAGGAAGCGCACGCCTTCCATCTCCGCGGACCGGTTCTCCAGGAAGAAAACGTTGGATTCCCTCGCCGCCTCCGCCAGCTTCTCCGTGTGCCGTGGGATCGCCTCGCCGTAGTACTCGTGGTTTCCCGCGACGTAGACGACCGGCCGGGCGGAGCTCCACCGCTTCGCCATCTCCATCCCGCGCATTCCCACGTCCACGTCCCCCGCCAGCACGAGGACGTCCGCACCCGTCTCGGGCGGCTAAAAGGAACGGATCCCGGCGTGGAGATCGCTGACCAGGTGGATCTTCATCCGTCACTCCATCAGGCGTTCGCTACAACCGCGGATCCACCCGCTCGCTCTCCAGCGCCAGGACGGCGAAGACGCATTCGTGGACGCGGCGAGGGGCTCGCCGCGGGCGATGCGCTCCAGGCCCTCGATCCCCAGCGCGAACTCGCGGAGGGCGAGCGAGCGCTTGTGCGAGAGGCCGCGCTGGCGGAGGCGCTCCAGGTTGGACGGCTCCGTGTAACTCGGGGCCGTAGATGATGCGCAGGTACTCGCGGCCTCGGCACTTCACCGCCGGCTGCACGATGCCCCGGCGCCCCCTGGCGATGAAGTCGAGCGGCTTCACCACCATCCCCTCGCCGCCGCGCTCCGTGTGCTCCTCCCACCAGCGGACGGCGTCGTCCTGCGCCTCGGGATCGGTGACGTCGACGACGCGGTGGGTGGTCGCGAGCAGCACCTCCGGGTCCGCGGCGCAGATGCGGGCGAGGGTCTCCATGTGCCAGGCGTGGTCGCGGCCGGTGTGCACCGCGCCCGCGCTGGCCAGCAGGTGGAAGGGCGCCAGCTTGAGGTCCGTAACCGAGGCCACGTCCCAGCAGTAGCGCCGGTACGCGTCCACGTACTTGGTGGCCAGCGCCTCCCGCTCGCGGTAGTGCGCCAGCAGCTCCACCGCCTGCCCCCGCTCCCCCGCCCGGGCAAGCGCGGGTACGGCTTCGGCGAAGGCGGAACGCGCCGCCGCCCCGACCGCCGCGTACTGGAAGCGCAGCAGCTCCTGCGCCTTGGCGGACCAGGGCATCAGCTCCGCATCCAGGCACACCCAGTCCGTCTTCAGCTCGGCCCAGATCCCCGCCGCGCCCACGGCCGCCTGCAGGCGCGCGACCAGGCCGGCCTCCAGCGCCGTGTCCGCGAAGAAGCGGCGGCCGGTGCGCGTGTACACGATCCTGACGCCATCGTCCACCACCGCGAAGCGGCGCCGCGCCGCGTCCTCCTCGCGGCAGAAAACGGCGAAGGCGCGACGCTCACCTTCAGAAGCGCTGATGCCCATAGAGGAGAACGACGTAATGCCGGACACGAGCGTGGAGTTCGCTACGAGCAGCTGCAACATCTGGACGGACGCAGGGCGTGAGGACGCCACCGAGGCGCAAGCCCGCGCGGAGTTGCTCCGCCACATCACC
>JAUJMI010000151.1 GCA_030446945.1 Longimicrobium sp.
GAGGCCGTGGTGAGGTCGGTGAACTCCGGCACGCCGATCGTGCTCAACGGCGACTCGCGCTACGCGCAGGACGTGCGCTCCATGTCGGCCTCCATCGCGGGGCTCGCGGGGGGTGGCGAGCCGGCGGGGGGCCGCTTCATCCGCGCCCTCACCGACCCCCTGATGCGCGTGCTGCGGCGCTCCACCCCGCAACAGCCTGAGGTGGCGGTATGATGCAGAGCTGGTTCAGCGGCGCCGCGCCGGCCGCGCCCGCGCCGCCGCGCACCCCCGCGCCGTGGGAGCTCCCCGCGGCCGACGAGCCGCCCTCGGGTCCCTCGCTGCTGCAGGAGACCAAGGCGCGCATCCACCGCAAGCTGCTGGAGCGGCTCAACCTTTCGTCGCTGGACGCGCTGGAGCGCGACCGCGCGGTGGCGGCCATCCGCGGCGTGGTGCACGAGCTCCTGGCGCTGGAATCCGTCCCGCTCAACTACGACGAGCGGGAAGAGCTGGTGCGGCAGGTGCTGGACGAGATCTTTGGGCTGGGGCCGCTGGAGCCGCTGATGCAGGACCCCGAGATCTCGGACATCCTGGTCAACACCCACCGCAGCGTGTACGTGGAGCGGCATGGGCGGCTGGAGGAGACGGACATCACCTTCCAGGACGACCGCCACCTCCTGCAGGTGATCGACCGCATCGTATCCGCCGTGGGGCGGCGCATCGACGACTCGTCGCCGATGGTGGACGCGCGCCTGGCGGACGGGTCGCGCGTGAACGCCATCATCCCGCCGCTCTCCATCGACGGGCCGCACCTCTCCATCCGCAAGTTCAAGCGCGACGCCCTGGCCGGGCAGGACCTGCTGCGCACCAACAGCCTCACGCGTCCCATGCTGGACCTGCTGGCGGCAGTGGTGGGGTCGCGCCTCAACATCCTGATCTCCGGCGGCACCGGCGCGGGAAAGACGACGATGCTCAACATCCTGTCGTCGTTCATCCCGTCCACGGAGCGCATCGTCACCATCGAAGACTCGGCCGAGCTGCAGCTCCGCCAGCCCCACGTGGTGCGGCTGGAGACGCGCCCGCAGAACATCGAGGGCTGCGGCGAGGTCACGCAGCGGCACCTGATGGTGAACGCCTTGCGCATGCGCCCCGACCGCATCGTGGTGGGCGAGGTGCGCGGCTCCGAGGCCATCGACATGCTGCAGGCGATGAACACGGGGCACGAGGGGTCGCTGGCCACGCTGCACGCTAACACCCCACGCGACGCCCTGGGCCGCCTGGAGACGATGGTCTCGATGGCGAACCTGAACCTCCCCGAGAAGGTGGTGCGGCAGCAGATCGTGAGCGCCATCGACGTGGTGATCCAGGTGAACCGCCTTTCCGACGGTACCCGCAAGGTGATGAC
The DNA here is from genome assembly GCA_030446945.1 of Longimicrobium sp. Classification (GTDB taxonomy): domain Bacteria; phylum Gemmatimonadota; class Gemmatimonadetes; order Longimicrobiales; family Longimicrobiaceae; genus Longimicrobium. The sequence continues at coordinate 1,382 of JAUJMI010000151.1, forward strand.
GATCGCCGAGGTGGTGGGGATGGAGAGCGACATCATCACCATGCAGGACATCTTCGTCTTCGACAAGCAGGGGATCGCCTCCAACGGCGCGGTGCTCGGCGACTACCGCGCGACCGGCATCCGCCCGCGCTTCGCAGACCGGCTGGAGGAGAACGGGATCCAGCTTCCCTCGGACATGTTCGCGCAGGCGCCGTCGATGCGCCGGGAGGCGTGGTGAGCGCCGCATCCCCCGCCCTCCCCGCGCTGCTGGCCGGGGTGGCGGCCGCGCTGGGCACCGCCGGCGTGGTGCTGGGCGCCGAGTGGGCGCGCGCGCGCCGGCACCGCAACACCGTGCTCCGCCAGCTCCGGCAGCTCGCGGACGAGCGCGGCGCGGCGGTGTCCGCCTCGGCCGAGCCCCTCCTGCGCGCCAGCGACGAGTCATCGTGGCTCAGCGCCCTCTCCGTGCGCATCCCGCAGCTCCGCGGCTTCGGGCCGCTCCTCCAGCAGGCCGGCTTGGCGTGGAGCGAGCAGCGCTTCCTGGCCTCGATGGGGGTGGGCGCGCTCTTTGGCGGTCTGATCGGCTGGACGTTCGGCGGGCCCGGACTGGCGCTGATGGCGGGCGTGGTGGCCGGCGCGCTCGTCCCGTACGGCCACGTGCGGCGGGTGAGGACGCGGCGGCTGCGCAGCTTCGAGGAGCAGCTTCCCGAGGCGATCGACCTGCTGGGCCGCGCGATCCGCTCCGGCCACCCGCTCTCCGCCGGGCTGCGCATGGTGGCGGAGGAGAGCGGGCAGCCGGTGGCCGGCGAGTTCCGCCGCGTCTTCGAGGAGCAGAAGTTCGGGCTCCCCTTCGAGGACTCGCTCACGGGGCTGGCCGCGCGCGTCCCGCTGGTGGACGTGCGCATCCTGGTGACCGCCGTCATGATCCAGCGCGACGTGGGCGGCAACCTGGCGGAGATCCTGGACAACCTGTCGCACCTGATCCGCTCGCGCTTCACCATCCGCCGGCAGCTGCGCACCTACACGGCGCAGGGGCGGATGAGTGGCTACGTGCTCGGCATCCTGCCGATTGCGGTGGGGTTCATGATCTTCGCGCTGAACCCCGAGTACATCATGACGCTCTTTCGGGAGCCGATCGGCAGGATGCTGGTGTGGTCCGCCGCGGGGCTGCAGTTCCTGGGCTTCCTGTGGATCCGCCGCATCGTGGACATCGAGATCTGACCCCCGGAGACCGCTCCAATGGTTTACGCAATCGCAGCGATGGTCGGGCTCTCGGTGGTCCTCCTGGTGATGGTGGCCGCCGAGCTCGCGGCCGGCCACTCCCGCCGCATGGCGGTGCGGCAGCTGGCGCAGCTGGACCGCGGCGCCGCGGCCGCCGCCGCCATGGCCGGCGACGGGGAGGCGGGGCCGGGGCCTCTGCAGCGCTTCGGCGAGTGGCTGCACCGCGTGGGCGAGTGGAGCCGCGGCGGGAGCACCGACGCGGCGAGTGTGCAAAAGGTGCTGGTGGAGGCGGGCTTCCGCGGCCCCGGCGCCGCCACGGTCTTTCGCGGGGTGCGCGTGGCGCTCCCCGTCGCCGCGGGGGGAGCGGCGGTCCTCTTCCTCCCCTTCTTGGGCCTGGGCACCGGGGGTGCGCTCTTCGCGGCGGTGTGGATGGCGGCGGCGGGGTGGATCACACCGGGCTTCTTCTTGAGCCGCCGTGCGAAGTCGCGGCAGCGGGAGATCCAGCGCGCCCTGCCCGACGCGCTGGACCTGCTGGTGGTGTGCGTGGAGGCGGGGCTGGGGCTGAACCAGGCGCTGATGCGCGTGTCGCAGGAGATCCGCCACGTGAGCGCGCTGATCGGCGACGAGCTGGGGCTGGTGAACCTGGAGATCCGCGCCGGCGTGCCGCGGCCGGACGCGCTACGCAACCTGGGCTCGCGCACCGGCGTCCCCGAGCTGCGCTCGCTGGCCGCCATGCTGATCCAGACCGACCGCTTCGGCACCTCCATCGCCCAGGCCATGCGGGTGCACGCGGACACGCTACGCACCAAGCGCCGCCAGCGCGCCGAGGAGGCCGCCGCCAAGACCACAGTCAAGCTGGTCTTCCCGCTCGTCCTCTTCATCTTCCCGGCGATGTTCGTGGTGCTGCTCGGCCCCGCGGTCATCCAGATCAGCCGGGTGCTGGGAAACGAGCCGTGAGGGGCGGCCTCCCGGGGATCACGGCAGGCGCCCTCCATGAGCGAATGAATCCGGCGCTGGAGCCGCGCGAAGCCCGCCTGCGCGGACTCGGCGCGCCCGGGGCGGTGCGGTGGATGGATCTGTGCGCGCTGGGGAGCGCATGAGGCGGGTGAGCATCGCCAACGACACGCGGGGGAGCGTGCTGGGGGCGAGTGTGGCGGTGGCGGACCGGTGGTGGCTGCGGCTGCGCGGGCTGCTGGGGCGCCCGCCGCTCGCGCCGGGGGAGGGGCTCCTGCTGGACCCGTGCCGCGCCGTGCACATGCTGGGGATGAGCTACCCGCTGGACGTGGTCTTCGTGGACGACGGCCGCACCGTGGTGGCGACGTACCACGGCCTCGCTCCCCGCGCCCGCACCGGGTGGCACGCGGCCCGGTACGCGCTGGAGCTTCCCGCGGGCACGCTCCGCGACACCGGCACCCACGCGGGCGACACGCTCCGCTGGACGTAGACCTCTCTGCTGTGGAAGGGACCGTCATGAACGATCGCGGGGCACGTGCCGGGATGATCGGTGTGGGGGCGAGCCTTTTCGGCGCGCTCTCCGCCCGGCGTTGGGGTGCCCTCTGCGCGCTCGTGCTGGCCCCTTCCGCCGGCGCCCTTCCCGCCGCCGCGCAGACGGTCTGCCCCGCGGCGGGCTTCACCAACTCGCGCGCGGAGCCGCCGCTGCTGGACGCCTTCACCGTGCTATTCCGGCAGAACGGCGTCTCCTTCCACGCGCGGGTCGAGACGGACCAGGCCGCGCCGGGCGGGCGTCTCGTGATCCGCAACGGCAACACGTACGACGTGGAGCTGAGCTACGACGTGGTGGTCACCGGAAGCGCGGCGCCCGTGTCGGCGGAGGGGAGGTGCGCCCGCATCCGCGCCGGGGAGTACGCGGTGGATGCGGACGCGAACACCGTCATCCGCTACGATGGCGGCACGCCCGCGGCCGTGCGCGTGCGCAACCTCCGTATGGCGCGCGCGGCGTCGGCGGGCGACGCGATCAAGGCCGCTGCCGCTCCGGGCGCCGCGGCCCCGACGACCGCTTACGCGGCGCCGGCGTCATCCGCCGAGCTGGACCAGTACCGCTGCGGCGACGGCGGCGCTCCGGGGCAGCGCGCATGCAGCACCGCGTTCATGGCCGCCGCCGCCCGCGCCGCCGCCGAGGCGGGGCGCTTCACCGGCACCACGCGCGAGTGCCTCCTGGAGTACGCCGCGCTCCAGGAATCCGCCGCCGACCTGATCCGCACGGCCGACACGCGCGGCGACAGCATGCGCCTGACCACCCCCGCCTGCTACAGCCGCGGCGAGGCGCGCTGGGGCTACGAGGCGCTCGCCGCCGCCTGCCCGCACGGCGCCTGGACCGCCGCCAACTCCGGGCGCGTGGACTGCGCGGCGGCGGCGCACCTCGCCGCGACCGACTCGCTGCGGCGCGACTCGGCCGCGCTGCCGCCGAACGCGGCCGAGGTGGCGGCGCGGGGCTTCGCGGCGGGGCTCGATTACCTCCAACAGGGGTTCGCCGGCGAAGCGGAGGCGGAGTTCCGCCAGGCGCTCACGCTCACCCCCGCGGACCCGTCGCTGCACGCCGGCCTCGGCACCGCCCTCGCTCGCCAGCAGCGCTGGACCGAGGCCGAGGCAGCCTACCGCGCCGCCGTCTGGCTGGACCCGTCCAACACGCAGTTCGCGGACATGCTCCGCGGGCTCCGCGCGCGCGGCGCGCCCACCGCGCAAACCGCCGTGCACGCCCACACGGGACCGCCGCGCACGCTGTCCGTGACGGCGAAGCCCACGGTCACGCGCCGGCTCGACATCCCCGCGCTCCTGGCGGCGACGTTCAAGATCATCTTCGCCACGGCCCTGACCGCCGCCGGGCTGCTCCTGTTCTTCCCCGTGCTGTCGGCGCTGTACCTCGCGCTGCTGTGGGGCGGCGGGCGGATTCTGCGGCTGGGGACGTGAGCGGAGGCAGGCGTGGCGGTTGAAACCGCGGCAACGACGGCGGGAAACCTGCCTTCGCAAATTGCGGGGAGCGGGGGCGGTGCGGGTGGGGCCGGTGCGGGAGCCGCATCGCCGGGGGGTGAATCCCGCGGCTGGAACCGCGGGAAGGCGGCTGAAGCCGGCTCGAGAAAGCGGCATTGGACCCGGAGTCCGCGAAGGCGGACTTTGTGTTTTTTTCAAGCGGCGCTCCTGGGCAAGGCGGTCCTGGCCTGGCCGGAATCCCGCCTCCCGGACCGATCTCCTCCCCGAGTCCGCGAAGGCGGACTTTGTGCCGTTGTTGCCGCGAGTTCACTCGCCCCAGAAATCCGGTAGCCTCACTTCCCCGCCCGCGCCGCCTCCACGTACGCCCGCACGTTGGCTTCCAGCACCGTGAGCGGAATGGAGCCGCTCCCGAGCACCACGTCGTGGAAGCGGCGGCGGTCGAAGGCGGAGCCGAGCTCGCGCTCGGCGTAGGCGCGCAGCTCGCGGATCTTCATCTCCCCCGTCTTGTACGCCAGCGCCTGGCCCGGCCACGCGATGTAGCGGTCCACCTCGTTGGTGATGTTGAGGAGGGTGAGGCCCGTGTTGGCGGCCATGTAGTCGATGGCGCGCTGCCGCGTCCAGCCCTGGTCGTGGATCCCGGTGTCCACCACCAGGCGGGAGGCGCGCCACATCTCGTAGATCAGCCGCCCGAAGTCGCTGTACGGGTCGGTGTAGAAGCCCACCTCCTTGCCCAGCCGCTCCGCGTACAGCGCCCACCCCTCCACGAACGCCGTCACCCCGCCGAAGCGGCGGAAGTTGGGGACGTCGCCCAGCTCCTGCTGGATCGCGAGCTGGATGTGGTGCCCCGGCACCGCCTCGTGCAATGAGAGCGCCTCGATCTCGTAGGTGGGGCGGCTGGGGAGGTCGTACACGTTCACCCAGTAGTACCCGGCGCGCGACCCGTCGCCCGAGGGCGGCGAGTAGTACGCGGTGGTGGTGCGCGGCGCGATGAACTCGGGGACGCGCCGGATCCCGTACGGCATGCGCGGAAGGCGGCCGAAGAGCTTGGGGAGCTCGCCGTCCATCCGCTTGAGGATCAGCGAGGTGCGCATCAGCAGCTCGTCTTCGCTGGCGACGCGGAAGCGCGCGTCGGTGCGCAGGAACTGGAGGAACTCCGCGAACGTGCCGCGGAAGCCCGTCGACCGCATCACCGTCTCCATCTCCGCGCGGATGCGCGCCACTTCCGCGAGGCCGGTGCGGTGCACCTCGGCGGGGGTCACGTCGAGCGTGGTGTAGTTGCGCACGCGCTGGGCGTAGTAGGCGCGCCCGTTGGGGAGCGCCGACGCGCCGATGGTGGCCCGCGCGCCCGGGACGTACTCCCACTGCATGAACTCCGCGAACTCGCGGAAGCCGGGGACCACCGACTCCGCGATCGCCTCGCGCCCCGCCGCCATCAGCCGCGCCCGCTCCGCCTCCGGCACGCCGACGGGGAAGTTGGCGAACGGCTTCCACAGCAGGCTCTTCATGGGATCGTCCACCACGTGCGGCCGCAGCGTCGACTCGATCCCCCGCACCGATACCGAGGGGAGCACCATCCCCTCGCGCAGCCCGCGGCGCATCAGCTCGGCGTGCTCGCGCGCATACTGGCGGAAGGCACGCAGGCGCGCGACGTAGCGCTCGTAATCCGCCACGTTCGCCAGCGGGACGTTGTCGGGGAGCTCGGGGAAAAAGGTGTGGAACCCCTCGCGGTTGGTGATGGGGATGAGGTAGGCGTTGAGCTCGCTCTCCTCGACTTCGTTCCGCTTCTCCCGCTGGAAGAGGTCGTAGTTGATGCGGTCCGCCGCTTCGAGAGAGTCGCGCGGGATGGTGCCCAGGCGGGCGAGGAAGGCACGGTTCTGCGTGGTGCGCCGCTCCTGGTCCGCGAGCCCCACGCTCGGGAGGCGGTCGTTGTAGCGCGCGTCGCCCACCTGCGTGGCGAGGAGCGGGTCTTCACGCAGGCGCCACTCCCATTCGTCCGCGAACAGGGCGCGCAGGCGCTCGGCCGGCGTCCCCTGAGCGGCTGCCGGCGCGGCGAAGGGGAGGGCGAGCAGGGCGACGAGGAAGGCGGAGCGGCGCATGGGCTGTTCGAGTGCGGGGTGGCTGGGTACCGGCGGTTGAAAGCGCTGCAACAACTGCGGGAAACCTGCCTGCGCAGGTTGCACGCGTGGATCTGTGCGAGAGGACCGGGTCTGGCCACGCCGCCCTTGGATGACGGGGCGGCGGAGCGGCGTCGGCAGGGGCGTGACGAATCACGCCCTAGGGGTCGTGCGGCGGGGGGTGAGGGCCGCGCCTCACTCCCACTCGATCGTCGCGGGCGGCTTGGAGGAGATGTCGTAGCAGACGCGGTTGATGCCCGTCACCTCGTTGATGATGCGCGTGGAGATGCGGGCCAGCACGTCGTAAGGGAACGGGTACCAGTCCGCCGTCATCCCGTCGCGGCTGGTGACGGCGCGCAGGGCGCACACGTTCTCGTACGTGCGCTCGTCGCCCATCACGCCCACGCTGCGCACCGGCAGCAGCACGGCGAACGCCTGCCAGATCTCGTCGTACAGCCCCGCCGCGCGGATCTCCTCCAGGTAGATGGTGTCCGCCTGGCGGAGGATCGCCAGCTCC
>JAUJMI010000521.1 GCA_030446945.1 Longimicrobium sp.
CCAGGTGCTGCTTGATCTTGGCCTCGAGGGCCGGGCGGGGGACCGCACCGATCACCTGGTCCACCACCTTGCCGTCCTTGAAGAAGAGGATGGTGGGGATGGAGCGCACGTTGAACTGCGCGGCGCTGCGCTGGTTGTTGTCCACGTCCAGCTTGCCCACCGTCACCTGGCCGGCGTAGTCCTCCGCGAGCTGCTCCACGATGGGGGCCACCATCCGGCACGGCCCGCACCACACGGCCCAGAAGTCGACCATGGAGAGCCCGGCCTTGCCGGTCACGTCGCTGAAGTTCGCGTCGGTGATCTCGATCACGTTGTTGCTGTCCGCCATGCTTATACCATCCTGTGCCGAAGGCCGGTAGCCGTGCCCGCGGGGCGGGGCTAACTTGGCGGCTACCTGATTGTTGACTACTCCCGTCACTGCGAGGGCCGATGACCGAGCGGGCGCTGGACCACGTTGGAATCGCGGTTCATTCCCTGGACGATTCGCTCCCCCTCTTCGAATCTATCACCGGAGGGAAGGGGTACGGCCGCGAAGTCGTCGAAAGCCAGGGGGTGGAGGTGGTGTTCGTGGGCGCCGGTGAAGGCCGCCTGGAGCTCCTGGCCCCCATCCGCGTCGACTCCGCGGTAGCGAAGTACCTCGCTCGCCGCGGCGCCGGGATGCACCATCTGTGCTACCGCGTCGAAGACCTCGCCGCCGAGCTCGCCCGCTACCGCGCCGAGGGCGCCCAGCTCATCGACGAAGCCCCTCGCGCCGGCGCCCACGGCCACCGCGTCGCGTTCATCCATCCGAGGTCCACCGGCGGGGTGCTGGTGGAGCTCTTGGAGGCCGCGCACCCGTAGCAACGGCGTACCCAGAGCCGCGGCGCTAGAACGCGATGCGGGTGATGCGCTCGAGGTCCACCTGCTCAACAAGCCAGGTGCTGCCGGAGCGGACGGCGGTGAAGGGGACCTGCTTCCGCTGGCGTCCGCTGGTCAGGTTCACGGTCATGCGCACGGCCTCGCCGAAGCGGCCGGGGATCTGCTCCTCGTTGGTGATGCTGAAGGACTGGTGCTCCAGGATCGAGGCGATGGCGTACATCCGCTGCTCCACCTGGCGGGCCGGGTCGATGCGGTAGATGTTCCCATCCTTGGTGCCGAAGACCAGCCCCATCTCGCGGTAGTTCTTGGCCTCCACCAGGCGGAGGAAGCGCTCCACCGCCGCGGCCGGGGCGGCGGCGCCGCTGGGGCCGGGGGGCATGGAAGTGCGCCCGCCGCCGCACGCGGCGAGAAGGACGAGGATGGCGAGCGGGATGATGCGCCTGAGATGCACGGGGCCTCCGGGAGAACCGCTTGTCGTGGAGTCGTGTAGGGGGTGGGTGTGCCTCAAGTGTAGACCTGCGGCGCCGCGGAGCGCAACCCTACGGCTGCACGACGACGTCCGCCTCGCAGCACTGGCCGCTGCTCGCGCCGCCCTCCCACGGCCGCCGGTGCACCAGCACCAGCCGCATGCGCCGCGGCTGCGTGTTCGACGGCAAAAAAAGCGGAGACGCGGAGATCACTCTCCGCGCCTCCGCGTGGGTCCCGCAGTTTACGCGGCCGCCTCTACCGGGGCCTCCGCCGCCGAGCGGAACACCAGCTGGTGCGACCCCGGCTCCCGGTCCACCACCACGGTGTCGCCGTCGCCGAACTCGCCCTCCAGCACGCGCATGGCGAGCGGGTTCTGCACCAGGCGCTGGATGGCGCGCTTCAGCGGGCGCGCGCCGTACGCCGGGTCGTGGCCCTCCTCGGCGATCAGCTGCTTGGCCGCGTCGGTCACCTGCAGGGTGATCTTGCGGTCCGCCAGCATCCGCTCCAGCCTGCGCAGCTGCAGGTCCACGATGACGGTCAGCTCCTCCGTCCCCAGCGGCTTGAAGACGATGATGTCGTCCACCCGGTTCAGGAACTCCGGGCGGAAGTGCCGCCGCAGCTCGCCCAGCACCGCCGTCTCCACCTCCGCGGCGCCCTGGGGCGTCTCCATCAGGCGCGACCGCTCCAGGATCAGCGGGCTCCCGATGTTGGAGGTCATGATGATGACCGTGTTGCGGAAGTTCACCGTCCGCCCCTGCGAGTCGGTCACCCGCCCGTCGTCCAGGATCTGGAGGAGGACGTTGAAGACGTCGGCGTGCGCCTTCTCGATCTCGTCGAAGAGCACCAC
>JAUJMI010000152.1 GCA_030446945.1 Longimicrobium sp.
GCACGGCCGCGGCTGCGCCGCCCCGGCGCGGGCACGGGCGCCGCTTCGGGCTGGCCGTGCGCCGGCGCGGGAACCCCGTCGCCGTCGCCGGCGGGGGGAAGGTTGGTCGGAGTGTCGGTCACGGGATCCACGGGTGGCTCCTGCTGCACGGGGTATTCGAATCGGGGGGACGCCACGCGGGGCGTCCCGTGTCGCTGACGGGCAACCGCCTCCTGCCTGCGCTCCCGCGGGGGCGCGGCCGGCGCGGCGGGGACGGATCGCTGCTCGGCGGAGCGGCGCGCGGGGCGCCGCAATGCATCCGCAGCCCTCACGATACAACACGGAGGGCCGCCGGACCATGGGGGAGACGCGCCGGATGCGCGCCGAAGGGAAACGTCCGTATCCCGCGATGCAACCCGCGGGCCAGCGGGAGATGGCGCCATGGAACGTTTTCATCCCGCCGCGCCCTGCCGCCGCGGCGCTTCCGCGGCTGGCGTGCACCCCCGCCGCGCCCTACAATACCGCCGCCGGGGCGGCTCCCCCGGCCCTTACACCGGAGAACGGATGATGGATACGGCGGCATCGGGGTGGTACTACGCGCTGCACGGCGAACGGGTGGGACCCCGCTCGCTGGAGGAGGTGCGGTCCCTGGTGGCCAACGGCGTGCTGGACGCGGACTCGCTGGTGTGGACGGACGGGATGCGCGAGTGGGCGCGCGTGGGCGACTTCTCGATCCTGTCGCCGGACTGGGTGCAGCCCGCCTCCGCCCCCGCCCCGCGCGCCGAGGCGGAGTGGGCCCCCGCCGCCCCCGCGCCCGAAGCCACCCGCACGGTGCAGCGCCCCGGGCGCCGCTTCGGCGCGCGCATGGTGGACACCATCGTGTACGTGATGGTGGCCTCCTTCATCGCCGGCCTCCTCCTCCCCGACCTCGCCACGCGGATGCCCGCCGACCCCGCGAAGATGAACCCGTTGATCAAGGTCCCCGTGACGCTGGGGCTGGCGCTGATCGAAGGCCTGGTCTTCCACCTGTGGGGCACCACGCCGGGAAAGGCGCTGTTCGGGATCCGGGTGACGACGGATGACGGGGGTAGGCTCTCGGCAAGCCAGTCGTTCGCGCGGGCGCTGCAGGTGTGGGTGCTGGGGCTTGGAATGGGGCTTCCGCTGCTCGACCTCCTGGTGCCGCTCGTCTCCTTCTTCCACCTCAGGGGCGGCAACCCCACCTTTTGGGACAAGGCGATGCGGCTGCGCGTGGAGTACGGCGAGATCACCCCGCTGAACGCAATGGCCATCGCCGGCTTCCTCCTTCTCTTTCTGCTGGGGCTGGCGACGGCGATGAGCGCGGTGGCGGGGCGGTGAGGGGGGCGGCGGCCCTCACCCCCGGCTCGTTACACTCGCCTGCCCGAACTGCCCTGCGGGTCGCGCAGATCTCGTAGGGGCGCGATTCATCGCGCCCACCCTCTCCCCGCCTCGAACCTCGCTCCACCGCATCGCGACCTCTTGGGGGCCGCCCCACGGGGCTGCCCGTACCGCCCGGCCTCCGCTGCCGCCCGAATGCACCAAAGCCGAGCCCCCGCAGCAGAGTGCCGCGGGGGCTCGCCCGCTTGCATCACCCCCCTGACGACGCGGCCGCTCTCTCCGCACGGAGGTCCCAGAGCTCTTTTGTGGCGCGTGCAAAGATGTACGTCAGGATGATGGCCATGACCAGCCCGTTCACCAGGCCGGCGGCGAGCCGTCCCAGTACGAAAAACCCCAGGAGCGCCGCCCCCGCCCCGAATCGGCGTCTGAACACGCCGTAGCCGAGGGCGAAGAAGATCCCCGCCTCGATGATCGCCCCCAGCGCACCGGGCTCGCCCGCGATTGCGCCGAGCACGCCGGGGAAAAGGTTGAGAAGCCCTACGACCAGCGCGCCGATCCAGGCTGCCTGGATGTGCCTGTCACGATGGCCCTGCTGGATGTGCTGCCCGAAGCTGCGACGCATTGGATCTCAGGCCGTCCGGTGAGCGGGAAATGGAAACCGCGGCCTAACGCGCAGCCGCTGCATCATGCACCCTCGCGCCGAGAGAGCGGCCGGCCGCTCCGGCGAGCGGTGAGAGGAGGGTGGCGGCGATGACGAACCGCAGGTAGTACCAGATCAGGCGGACGGCCGCATCCGAGGGAGGTTCGCAGCTCCAGCATTCGGCAGCCGCGAACTGCACCCCTGAAGCCGGGAAGGCCTGCTCCAGCCCCGCCGCGCGCGCCAGGAGCGTCACGACCAGCGAGGCGAATGCGCCCACCGCGGCCGCTGCCGCCGCGTACCGCGCCGTCGACTCCGTCCAATCCGTATCCTGCCGCCGCGCGAACCGGGCCGTGGAGAGCCCGAAGACGAGGAGGATGTATGCGATGCCCAGCCCGGCGATCTCGTTCGTCATCCCCCCCGCGGGCAGCAGGGGGACGATGCCGGCGGGCGCGTAGAGGGCCGCCGCGAGCAGAACCGGACGGAGAGGCACGGGCGGCGGTCCCGCGGAGAGGCTGGTGAGCACGATGATCGATCCTGCGGTGAGAGGCGGGAGGGTCAGGGCATCCGCGCGAGAACGACGCCGGTGACGGAGCCGGCGAGGAAGCCGAGCGTGACTTCGATCCAGCGGTGGCGGCCGAGGGCCACGCGCGCCCACGCCAGCAGCGGCAGCACGAGGGCGAGCAGCCACCCGGCCGGCAACCCGCGAGACAGGAGCACCGCGGTCGCAATCGATGCGGCCGCCATGTGCAGTGAGACCTTGACCCACGGCGTCACCGCCGCGCAGATCGCCACCATCGCCAGTGCGCCCATGGCCCCTCGCAGCAGGGGCGAGCCCGGGTGCGCGACCGCGAGGTACCCGAGCAGCGCCAGGAGACCGGCGCCCCCCACCAGGAACAGCACGGGGCGCTCGTGCGGGTGCGACGCATCGACGTTGGTCCACGCGCCGCTGCGCACCTGCCGCCGCATCAGTACGGCGAGAGGAAGGAATGCCAGCAGCGCCACCATCGTGACGCTGCGCGCCGCCGCCCCCCAGCCGCGATGAAGCTCGGTCGCGCCCACCATCACCAGCGTCGTCACGAAGGGATGTGCGGCGATCGACACCCGTCGCGCGAGGCTCGTCATCAGGAGTGGAGAACCGGGTTCGGTCGTGCGGATATGCGGCGGCGAGGACGCAGCGGCGGTCTACGCGCGGCTGCCCGTCTCGATCCGCAGCAGCATGAAGATACCCGATGCTGAATCGTCGGCGTGTCCATCCGCTCTCCGAAGAGGCACTCGATGCGCGGCTCCTGCTCGTCTCGGGCGGAACACCCATGGTATGGTGACAGCCGTTCAAGCACAAGTGATTGCAGGAGGTCCATTTGGCTGAATGGTCGCGCCTGCGTGTGATCGTTGCATCCGCTGCCGAAGGCGCGGTGTTCCACGAGGGGCCGCCGGATGCGTCCAGCATGCATGCGACGATTCACTTGCGGGAACGGGGTTTGCACTGTAAAGTACTTCACGCGGCCGATCCGTCACCACGAGCCTGAGCGAGGTGAATATCATGTCGAGTCTGGTCAATGCCCTGTATCCGCTTCCCGACTTCCGGCGCACGCCGCTCTCCACGGTGCGCTGGTGGGAGTCGCGCCGACGGACCTTCAACAAGGCGGTGGGCGCCGCGGGTCTGGTGACGCTCGCGGGCCTGTCGTTCTTCTTCGCGCTCCCTCCCTACTCCTCGCCCATGCCCTTGCCATTCATGCTGGCGGGCGTGGCGGCGTACGGGATCGCGGCGAACGTGTGCTACACGCTCGGATGGATGGTCGAGCTCCTGGCCCGCGCCGCGTGGGGGCGGAGCGCGCCGGACATGGGTCCGCTCGTGTTCCGGCAGGGCGTGATCTTCTCCGTCGGCCTCACGCTCATGCCGCTGCTCCTGTCGGGATTTCTCTGGATGGCGCGTTGCGTGGCGTGGATCGTTTCGTAGCGGGGAACACACAGATCTCGTAGGGGCGCGATTCGTCGCACCTGCCCTCTCCCTGCCTCGCCCCCTCGACCCGCCGCCTCGAACTCGATAGGGGCAGGGCAAGTGGCTGCCCGTGCACCGCCCCGGCGCCGCAGCCGGCCGGAACGCACGCCGGAAGCAAGATCGCCTCACCGACGGATCGGTGAGGCGATTCCACGGAGGGAGTGGGATTCGAACCCACGAGGTTGTTGCCAACCCGCCGGTTTTCAAGACCGGTGCATTCAACCGCTCTGCCATCCCTCCAACGCGCCAAATCTTCCCGTTTCGCCTGGTCAAGTCAACCGGGGCGTTGATCGGAACGGCATCGCTGGTATATTTTCGCGCCACCTCAGCAGCCTGGTCCACCCGAAGCGTACCCGATGCTCGTGTCCCGACGCGCCGCACTCGCGGCGCTTGCCGTTCTTGTGTCCGGCGCCGCGGCGGCGCAGGCCCCGGGCGTTCCCGCAACGCAGGCGCGGGCCGCGGTGGTGACGGCGGATACGCCCATGGTCCCCGAAAAACCTGTGGTGGTGCGGCCGAACGGGGAGCGGTGGGCGCAGATCACGGCCACGGCGGCGAACGCGCGTCCGGCGCGCTTCCCCATCGGGCGCGGGCACTCGGGGCCGGCGGTTCTGAGGGTGCAGGTGCTTCTGGACCGCGCGCTCTTCTCGCCGGGGATGATCGACGGGCGCTGGGGGCACAACACGCAGACGGCGCTCTTCTGGATGCAGGTGCGCGAGGGGCTTCCCGCCACGGGCGCGGTGGATTCCGCGACGATGCAGCGGCTTGAGGCGCTCGCCGGGCGCCCCGACACCGTCGTGCACCGGCGCGAGCTGAAAGCGGAGGACGTGCGCGGACCCTTTACGCCCATCCCGGAGGACATCTACCAGCAGGCGAAGCTGGCGTGCTCGTGCTACGAATCGCTCACCGAGAAGCTGACGGAGAGCTTCCACGTGCACGCCGAGCTGCTGCGCAAGCTGAACCCGGGCGTGCAGCTGGACAGCGTGCGCGCGGGCGACACCATCACCGTGCCCGCGGTGCGGCCGATGGACGCGCCCGCCGCCGGGCCGGTGGCGGAGCTGTGGGTGTCGGGGAGCGGGAAGTACGTGCACGCCATGAGCGCGGCGGGGCGCATCCTCTACCACTTCCCCACCACGCTGGGCAGCACCTTCGACCCGTCGCCGCAGGGCGACTTCGCGGTGGCGTCGGTGCACCCGGACCCCTGGTGGCACTACCAGCCCCGCATCCTGGCCCACGTGCCGGACGACCGGCCGGACGCCAGGATCCCGCCGGGGCCCAACAACGCCGTGGGGCGCGTGTGGATGGCCCTCTCGGCGCCGCACTACGGCATCCACGGGACGAAGTCGCCGGAGACGATCGGGTACGCAACGTCGGCGGGGTGCGTGCGGCTCACCAACTGGGACGCCCTCTTCCTGAGCCGCCGGGTGACGCCGGGGACGCCGGTCCGCTTCCGCGACACCCGTGCGCCCGACGCGCAGCCCACGGGCAACCCCGCCGCGCGGCCGGACAGCGCGTCCGCAACCCGGCGCGACACCACGGCGGCGTCCGCGCGGCGAGACAGCGTTCCCGTGCCGCCGCCGGGCCCGCCGCGCTGAGCGTCCGGCCCGAAACCTGCCAGTCCATGCCTTTCGCCCGTCCCGTGCCGTGCCGCCGGGGCGGGCGAATCGTATCTCACCTGGAAAGGATGGCGCCATGAAGCGGACGTACCTGTGGGCCCTCGCCGTCGTCGCGCTGGGCGCGTGCTCGGATGGGGACGGCGACGCCGCCGCGAAGGCGCCGGACGCGCCCATCCAGACCGCGCAGGCGGACAGCGGCGTGGCGGCGGACCTTCCGCCCGTCGTGGAGCCCGAGCTCACCCCGGAGGAGCTGGAGCGCGGCCGCAACTCCAACGAGTGGACGAGCGTGGTGCAGCTCGACACCACCGGCGGCGGCACGGCGGTCAAGAATCCCGAGAAGTGGGCGATGATCAGCACCGAGCAGATCAACACCGGCGCGGCCTTTCTCCCGCTGGGCGGCGACGTGGGCGGGCCCTCGGTGTACCGCGTGCAGATCCTCCTGGACCGCGCCCTCTTCTCCCCCGGGATGATGGACGGGCGCTGGGGGAAGAACACCGCCAAGGCGGTGTACTTCTTCCAGCAGCGCGAAGGGCTGCGCACCACCGGCCGCGTGGACTCCGCCACCTACGAAAAGCTGGCCGAGGCCGCGGGACGCCCCCAGCAGCTCGTGGTGTCGCACACGCTGACCCCGGAGGACGTGAAGGGTCCGTTCATCGAGCTCCCGGACAGCATCTACGACCTGGCCAAGCTGGACTGCACCTGCTACGAGTCGCTGTCCGAGAAGCTGAGCGAGACCTTCCACACCTCGCCGGAGCTCCTCGCCAAGCTCAACCCGGGGGTGAACCTGGACGGGGTGCAGGCGGGGCAGACGCTGAACGTGCCCAACGTGCGCGACCCCGACGCGCGGGTGCAGGGCAGGGTGGCCGAGCTCGCGGTCTCCGGCCGCGGCAGCTACCTGCACGCGCTGGACGCGAACGGGCGGATCCTCTACCACTTCCCGTCCACGCTGGGCGGTACGTACGAGCCGTCGCCGCAGGGCGAGTTCAAGGTGACCGCCGTGACCAAGAAGCCCTGGTGGCACTTTCAGCCGAAGCTGCTGGAGAAGGTGCCCGACGACCGCCCGGACGCAAAGATTCCGCCGGGGCCCAACAACGCGGTGGGGATGGTGTGGATGACGCTGTCCGCCCCGCATTATGGAATCCACGGGACGAAGTCGCCGGAGACGATCGGCTACGCGACTTCGGCCGGGTGCGTGCGCCTGACCAACTGGGACGTGCTCTTTCTGGCCGACCGCGTCACCAAGAACACGCCGGTGCGCTTCCGCGACATCCAGGGCCGCACCGGCGAGCAGGACGCCAGCGGCGCCGGCTCGCGCG
Organism: Longimicrobium sp.; assembly: GCA_030446945.1. Classification (GTDB taxonomy): domain Bacteria; phylum Gemmatimonadota; class Gemmatimonadetes; order Longimicrobiales; family Longimicrobiaceae; genus Longimicrobium. The sequence continues at coordinate 6,904 of JAUJMI010000152.1, forward strand.
AGGACTCGCTCCAGAAGGCGAGAGCCCGCTCCGGCGGCGCCGACAGCGCAGCGTCGCGCACCGGCCGCTCGCGAAGCTGAGCAACGTCAGGATCTCATGTTGCTCGCCGGGCGTACGCGGCTCGGGGGCACACGCCTTGCGCCCGCGCCAGTTTTGAACCCGGTCCGCGGACCGGCGCAGGCGACGCCCGCAACCCCGATCTCACACGCATGCTCCACCCCCGGCGCACTCCCGTCCGCGCGCGGCCCATTCCGGCGCACGGCGAATGAAGCAGCCTTTCGAGCGGCTCCTCCTGGGGCACACCCTTGCGGCCCGCTACCGCGTGGACGAGGTGGTCGGCGCCGGGGGGATGAGCGTGGTGTTCCGGGGGCACGACCTCACGCTCGGCCGCCCCGTGGCGGTCAAGGTGGTGTCGATCCCCGCCGACTCGGACGGGATGCGCCAGAACCTCCGCGAGCGCTTCCGGCGCGAGGCGGCCTCGGCGGCCAGCATCCCGCACCATCCCAACGTGGTGCAGGTGTACGACTACGGGACCGATCCCGCGCTGGACCTGGACTTCATCGTCATGGAGCTGCTTCGCGGGCACGATCTCAAGGACCGCCTGGCCCGCGGCGCGCCGCCGCACGGCGAGGCGATGAGGATCGTGCGCGACGCGGCGCGCGGCGTGGCGGCGGGGCACCGCGCCGGCATCCTCCACCGCGACGTGAAGCCCGCCAACGTCTTCCTGGTGGGGACCGACGAGCTGGAGTTCGTGCGGGTGCTGGACTTCGGCATCGCCAAGCCGCTGCGCCCGCAAGGGGAGGACGCGCTGACCACCATCGGCCAGCTCCCCCACTCGCCCGCATACGCGTCGCCCGAGCAGCTCGACCCGGACATTCCGGTGACCGCCGCGTCGGACGTGTACCAGCTCGGGCTCGTGGCGTACGAGACGCTCACCGGCGAGCGCCCCTTCACGCAGACGGAGCGCGAGCACGTCCGCGCCGGCGAGGAGATCCCGCTGCGGATGACGGACCGCTGGGCCGCCGTCCCCGCAGGCGTGCGCGAAGTGATCGCGCAGTCACTGCACACCGACGACTCCGCCCGCTTCCCCGACGCCGCCGAGTTCGTCGAGGCCCTCGTCGGCGGCGAGGAGGAGCGGTCGGTGCTGCTCCCCGTCGCCATCCCTGCGGTGCCGGTCGCCGCGCCCCCCGCCCCCGAGCCCGCGCCGCCCGTCGTGGTGCCGGC
>JAUJMI010000153.1 GCA_030446945.1 Longimicrobium sp.
GGGCGGCTGGGGGGGGGTACGGGCGCGCGCGCGCCGCGCGGGTGCGTGGCGCCCTATTCCGGCGCCAATGGCATCGCGTACACCCGGTCGGGTGTCGTGGTGGCGCCCAGCCCCCCCATCCCCGCGGCCGCCCCCCGCGCCAACCTGGCGCCCCTGTTCTGAGGGGGGGGGGGCCGGGGCAGCCACGCGGGGCGGGCCCATACGGGGTTTGGGTGCCGGGGGCGGGCGGCGGCGCAGCGTTGGGCACGGGCGCGATGAATCGCGCCCCTACCGGATCCGTGCGTGAGGCAAGGATCGAGGCGGGGCGAGGGGGGCAGACAGCTCTGCCCCTGCGAGACATCGGTGCGCGGGGCGGGGAGGCGCGTGGCGCCACGCATCCACGCCCCCTCTCCCGATAACGTGAGGGCGGAGCCCTCTCCTGTTATCGGGAGAGGGGGCAGGCGAGTGTAACGAGCCGGGGGTGAGGGCCCCCTAGCGCCGTCCCGACCCCAGCGTCTCCTCGTCGTCGGCGATCATGTTCTCGTTGCGGTCGTCGGGAAGGATCGGGCGCTCGGGGTCGTCGCCCTGGTCGAGCGGGTTGTGAGTGACCTCCGGGTTCTCCTCCAGCACCTTGGGGAACATCAGCGAGCCGGCCACGGAGAGCACCAGCACCCCGGCCACCACGCCCAACGACAGCGCGATCGGGATGTGATAGACGCCCGAGAGCAGCATCTTCACCCCGATGAACACCAGCACGATCGACAACCCCAGCTTGAGCAGGTGGAACTTGTCGATCACCCCCGCCAGCAGGAAGTAGAGCGACCGCAGGCAGAGGATGGCGAAGACGTTGGAGGTGAAGACCAGGAACGGGTCGCGGGTGACGGCAAAGATCGCCGGGATGGAGTCCACCGCGAAGATCAGGTCGGTGGTCTCCACCAGCACGAGCACGACGAAGAGCGGCGTCGCCACGTTCCTCATCTTCCCGGCCACCTCTTCGCGCACGAAGAAGCTCTGCCCGTGGTACACCGGCGAAACGGGAAAGTAGCGGCGCATCAGCTTGAGCGCCGGGTTGGACTCCGGCTCGATGTCCATCTCGTCCTGCGTGGCCATCCGGATGCCGGTGAAGACCAGGAACGCGCCGAAGACGTAGATGATCCAGTGGAAGCGCTCGATGAGGAGCGCGCCGGCGCCGATCATGGCGCCGCGCATCACCAGCGCGCCCAGCACGCCCCAGAACAACACCCGGTGCTGATACTTGGGCGGGACCTTGAAGTACGAGAAGAGGAGTACGAAAACGAAGATGTTGTCGACCGAAAGGGCCAGCTCGATCAGGTAGCCGGTCACGAATTCCAGCGCGGCCCCCTTCCCCTGCACGCCCAACGGGAGCCATCCCCAGGCGATCCCGGAGGCGAAGACCATCGCCAGGACCACCGTGAGCGCGGTCCAGCGGGCCGCCTCCCTGGGCGCCACCACATGGGCCGTGCGGTTGAACACGCCCAGGTCGATGGCGAGCATCACCAGGACGAAGACCAGGAAGCCGACCCACGGCCAAACGGATTCTGACAAAACGCTTCTCCCGTGCTCCCGCCCTCTGGCGGGGGTCCAAAACAAGGGGCGACACCCCCGTCACGAGGCCCCCGCTCTCGCAACGGGGTCCCGCGACGAAGGTCTCGCCCTGACGTGGCGCGCGTGGCGCCGCTATCCCGGCCGGACCGTGCGGAGCTCTCGCCCCGCAGTCTTGACGATCCGGCCGCCGGGTGTCTCCCCGGTGGACTACTCCCCTTCGATGTGTGCGCGCAAGGTACTCAGCAAGCGGCGGGCCGTCAAACTGCGGGGTAACGGGGAACGGGAACACCGCCTGGTGGACGCTCCGGCGTGGGTAGCCGGGTTGCGTCTCGCATGCCGCCGCGGATCCGCGACCCTCTGACGTTTCAACCGTTCCCCGTTCCCCGTTCCCCGTTCCCCAGAACGTACCCCCGCTCGCACGCCTCCTCGATCGCCCGCTCCACCCACGGCCACACGCCGGGCGCGCCCTCCCGGATGGGAGCCATGCGGCGGAGGACCTGCGCGTGGGTGATGCCGTGCAGCTTCCAGGTGCCGCCGCCGCTGTTGAAGTTCACCAGGAGCGGCTGCAGGCGGTCCAGGGCGATGGCGAAGCGGGCGTCCGGAGTCACGCCGGCCTCGAACTCCTCCCACAGCGCGCGCATCTCTGCGGCCTGGTCGGGCGGCAGGACGCCGAAGAGGCGCTCGGCCGCGCGCGTCTCGCGCTCCTCCTTGTCCAGGTTGGCGCCGGCGTCGTAGCAAAAGGTGTCGCCCGCGTCGATCTCCACGATGTCGTGCACCAGTGCCATGCGCAACACGCGCAGGAGGTCCGTGCCGGCGGGGGCGTGCTCGGCCAGCGCCAGGGCGGCGAGGGCGAGGTGCCACGAGTGCTCCGCGCTGTTCTCGCGCCGGGAGCCGTCGATCAGCGAGGTCTGGCGGAGGACTCCCTTGAGGCGGTCCACCTCCACGATGAAGGCGAGCTGGCGCGAGAGGCGTTCGTCGGTCACGGCTCGATCCCCTCGTCTTCGGCCTCGGCCTCGCGGCGGTCGCGGCGGCGCTCCGCCATCTCGTGAAGGCGGCGGTCCTCGTCCGTCTCCAGGATCAGCGGCGGGACCGGGGCGGGCTTGCCGTTCAGCATGTCGAGCGCGACGTAGGTCAGGAAGCAGCGGTTGGTGGTGCGCCGCTTACCCGACTCGATCTGCTCCGCCTCCACGGTCACCATCACCTCCATCGAGGTGCGCCCCACGCGGATCAGCCGACCGTGCGCCTCCACGAAGTCGTTGGCGTACACCGGCTCGCGGAACTCCACGCGGTCCACCATCACCGTCACCACGGGCATGCGCGCGTGGCGCCGCGCCACCACGCCCCCCGCCTTGTCCACCAGCGCCAGGATCTCCCCGCCGAAGACGTTGCCGTGGTGGTTGAGCTGGTCCGGCATCATGCTCTCCGAGAGCGTGGACGCGGACTCGCGCGGCGTCTTCCCCGCCGGCCTGTTGTCTTCGTTGTCGGGCATCTGGATCGCTGCGGTTTCGAGGGCTTTTTGCGTCAACGACAGTGTAGCGCCCCACCCGCCTGGCGGCTACGTGGCGGACGCTTGACTTGTGGATCCGAGGTGATGATATGTATACAGATTGACCGGCGTATCCATACAGAAGGAAGGTCCACATGGCGACCACGAAGAAGACCGGGGGCAGGAAGACCGTTCGGAACGACGAAGGGCGCATCCGCCGCAAGAACATGAACATGGACCAGGACAAGCTGGACCGGCTGGTGGAGATCCTCGGGGCCGCTTCCGAGACGGAAGCGATCGAACGCCTGATGGACGAGGCGCTCCTGCGGCACGAGCTGGTGGAAGGGGTTCGGCGCGTGGCGGGCAAGGGCGGGGTGGAGAACTACTTTCCGGACGGGTCGTTCGACGGTTGGGCCGCGTGACCGAGTACACCGTCGACACGAACCTCTACATCCGCGCGCTGCGCGACGAGAGAGCGGCGTCCGGGTTGGAGCGGTTCCTCAGCGAGCACGCTCCTCGGAGCTATCTCCACTCGGTGGTGCTGCACGAACTTCTCGTCGGCGCAACGACGCCGAAGTGGGTCTCGACGATCGAAAACGCGATCGCGGAGCCTCTCGTGCGGCGGCGCAGGCTGGTCACGCCTTCGCACCGGAGCTGGCAGGATGCGGGCGCGGCCCTCGCGCAGCTCGCCTCGGCCAAGAAGCTGGAGCTTCAGTCAGTCCCCCGCTCATTCGTCCACGATGCCCTGATCGCCGCGTCCTGCGGCGAAGCCGGCGTGACGCTCGTCACCGAGAACGGGCGCGACTTCGAGCGCCTCCGCACGGTGATCCGCTTCCAGTTCGTCGCTCCGTGGCCGAACGGAGACGCCGGTTCGTAGCGCGTGCGCGGCGTTCTCTCGGTACAACCGCGCGGCGCCGTGGGCGTACGGGACCAGGAGAAGGGCGAGGAGGAGCGCGAAGTTGACGGCGGCGAAGGCGGTGCGCAGGACCACGCCGCGGTGCAGGGCGATGGGCGGCTGGTAGACGCGCCCGGGGCCCTCCAGCAGGAAGACGACGAGCGCGGCGTGGATGGGGGTGTGGCCGATCACCTCCACCTTTCCGAACACCAGCGTGGTCGTAAAGAAGACGAGGGTGATGACCAGCGCCAGCGGACGCTGCAGGAGGTTGATGATCAGCAGGTAGCCCAGCGAGAACTCCACGAACGCAGCCGCCAGCAGGAAGAAGCTCAGCGGGAGTCCCAGCGACAGCTGCGGGTTCTGCTCCAGGACGTACAGGCCCCACTGCGGGTACACCATCTTCTCCAGCGCCACCCAGCAGAGCGAGAAGCCCACCGAAGCGTACAGCGCCGGGAGCCCCGTACCGCGGATCTTGCGCTCCCCCGCCCCGCTCACCGCCAGGAAGTACCCGATCCCCGCGTAGACCACGTAGTCCAGCATGTGGAACGGCCCGAAGCGGAAGACGCCGCTCGCGTAGAGCACCATCAGCCCCGCGCCGGCCACGGGCACCGTGCGGTCGAAGAGGAGGAGGCAGGCGAGCGCGAACTGGAACCATCCCAGCCACCCCTCCGTCACCCGCAGCTCGGGCGCGAGCATCGCGTCCGCCTGCCACGATAGGAGGAGCGCCGCCCCGGCCCCGATGCGCATCACCAGCACCGCGCGGTCGCTGCGCGACGAGAGCCATTCGTTGACGCGCCGGTACGCGGCGAGCTCCGCCAGCCGCCGGTCCAGGAGCACCATTGCCGCGATGGTGCCCATGCTCAGCAGCGCCAGGGCGAAGAAGGTGGGCGTGAGCACCTCCCCCGCGGTGCGCGGCCGGTCGGCGAAGGAGAAGCGGCTGAACCACTTCACGTGCGCCCACGCCGGATGCGCCGTGGCCGCCACCAGCAGCAGCGCGGGCGCGACCGCCCTCGCCGCCGCGCTCACGTGCGCACCCTCGCCACGACGCTGATCTCCACCTTGACGTCGTGCAGCGCGGCGCCGAGCGTGGTTCGCGACGGGTACGGCGGGCGGAAGGCTTCGCGGTAGAGCGTGTTGAACTCGCCCCAGTCGCCGATGTCGTCCAGGTACGCGGCGACGGAGACGACGTCGTCCATGGTGGCGCCCGCGGCGGCCAGCACGAGACGCACGTTCTCCAGCACCGCGCGCGTCTGCCCGGCCAGCGTCTCGCCCTGGAGCTCGCCCGTGACCAGATCGCGCGGCACCTGGCCGGAGACGAAGATCATGTCGCCCGCGCGCACCGCCCGCGAGTAGGCGCGCACCGGCGCGGGGACGCCTGGCACGCTCACCGGCTCCCACGCGCGCCCCGCCGCGGCCGTGCCGGTGGGGATCTCCAGCGTCCCCTCGGAGACCAGCACCGCCGAGCCGCCCACGCGCGCCCGCGTCACGATGCCGTTGTGCACGTCCGCCTCCAGGTAGATCGTGCTGGGGCGGCCCATCTCCATGCCCTGCTCGACCGTCCAGCGCAGGGTGCCCTGCTGGGCGTCGCGCGCCAGGTACCCGGCCAGCGCGGCGGCCGCGGCGCCGGTGGCGGGGTCCTCGGGGATCCCCATCGCCGGCGCGAACATCCGCACCCGCACCGTGCCCCCCGGCGCGGCGGGAACGACGGGGTAGACGCCCGGCGCATCGGTGCGGGCCAGCACGCGCTCCCACGCGGCCAGGTCCAGCCGCGCGCGACCGAGGGCGGCCACGTCGCGCAGCGGGATCACGGTGAAGCCCACTCCGGCCGACGCCACCGCCGGCTCCCAACCGTTCGACAGGTCGGCGGGGTCGAGGCCGAGCACGGCGGCGAGCTCCTCGCGGGGGGGCGCCGGCCCCACGACCGGAGGCTGAGCCGCGGTGAGCTGCGCGAATTTCGGCTTGCCGCCGCGCACCCACACGCGCACGGGCACCGCCCCGACGCCCTCCTCCAGCACCACCTCGGTTTCACCCTCCTCCGCCGGCACCTCGCCCAGCGCGATGAGGAGGAGCGCGGTGCCCACCGTGGGGTGCCCCGCGAAGGGAAGCTCCGCGCCCGGCGTGAAGATCCTCACGCGCCGCGTGCCGCCCGCCTCCGGAGGAAGCACGAAGACCGTCTCCGACAGGTTCAGCTCGCGCGCGATCGCCTGCATCTGCGCATCGGAGATCCCGCGCGCATCGGTGACGACGGCCAGTGGGTTGCCGCCGAAAAGGCGGTCGGTGAACACGTCCAGGGTGTGGTAGCGGTAGCGCATCGGCGCGGTTGGGTACGGGTTCGGGTGGCTTCCCGGCGGACAGTATGGTGCGTCACGCACGCGCCGTCCATCGTGCAGGATCCGAACTGCCGCCTCACACAGAGACACCGAGGGGCGACAAGAAACAGCAGAAGGGGGTTCTCTGCGGCTTGTAGTTCCCTTCGTGTTCTCTTGTGCGATGGTTTTTCTGTTCTCCGGCTGTTGTCGCCGGACGGCATCGGAGCGCGTGAGTCCGCGCAGGCGGAGTTTGTGCTGTTGCTGCCGCGAGCTCACTCGCCCGGCATCTGGCGCAACCGGCCGCTTTCGCATATACTGCGCGCCGTGCGACGTGCACCCCGGCGATTTGTAGCGATTGCATCCGGGTCAACAACTGCTAAACCGCGTGGGAGGGGTCCCGTGCGAAATCGCCGCGGGATCCCTCTTTCCGTAGCTGACAACCCGAATCCGGTCCCCCGACCAAGGGGGGATGGGACGCGCGCTTTGAGGACAGCTTGGCGGGCGCGCCCCGAAGTCACGGAGATCCGCCTAAAGCGTCGGCGCGGCCCCACCGCACATCGGCAGTGGGGCCGCGCCGGCTATCCAGGCCCATCCAGGAGCCAACCGCAATGAGCACGCTGATCGACCCGGCCCGCATCGCCGAAGAAACGGGCCTGACGTACACCTTCAGCTCGGAATCCGTATCCGAGGGCCACCCGGATAAGGTCTGCGACACCATCGCGGACAGCATCCTGGACGCTTACCTCGCGCAGGACCCCAACGCCCGCGTGGCCTGCGAGGTGCTGGTGAAAGCCAACCACGTGGTGCTGGCCGGCGAGATCACCTCCACCGCGCTGGTGGACCACGAGGCGCAGGTGCGCGAGGCCGTGCGCGCCATCGGCTACACCGACGCCGACCAGCTCTTCCACGCCGACACGCTGGAGATCCGCTCGCTCCTCTCCGAGCAGGCGCCGGAGATAGCGCAGGGCGTCAACGCCGTCACCAGCCAGTCCGGCGACCAGGGTGCGGGCGACCAGGGGATCATGTTCGGCTACGCGACCGACGAGACGCCGGAGCTGATGCCCCTCCCCATCCTCCTGGCGCACCGCCTTTCGCACACGCTGGCCGGACTGCGGAAGGCCGGCGCGGCGCCGTGGCTGCGTCCCGACGCCAAGACGCAGGTGTCGGTGCTCTACGGCGCGGACGGCCCGCAGGCGGTCACCGACGTCCTCGTCTCCACGCAGCACTCGGCGGAGGTGGCGCAGGAGGAGATCCGCCACTTCATCGCGCAGACGCTGGTGCCTCGGGCGCTGGCGGGATGGTACCGCGACGACCTGCGGTTGATGGTGAACCCCACCGGCAGCTTCGTGCAGGGCGGCCCCTCGGCCGACGCGGGCGTTACCGGCCGCAAGATCATCGTGGACTCATACGGCGGGATGGGGCGCCACGGCGGCGGCGCGTTCAGCGGCAAGGACCCCAGCAAGGTGGACCGCTCGGGCGCCTACTTCTGCCGCTACGTCGCGCGCCAGGTGGTGAAGGAAGGGCTGGCCCGGCGCGCCGAGGTGCAGGTGGCGTACGCCATCGGCATGGCGGAGCCGGTCTCTGTCAAAGTGGATACCTTTGGCACCGGCGACCCGGCGCGCGCGGCCGCCTTCGTGCGCACCTTCGACTTCCGCCCGCGAGCCGTGATCGAGCGGCTGGACCTGCTGCGCCCCATCTACCGCGGCACCACCAACTACGGCCACTTCGGCAAGCCGGGGCTCCCCTGGGAGGCGTGATCGGGTAGCCGTGGGACGCGCACCGGGAACGGCGGGGACTTCGCTCGAAGTCCCCGCCGTTCTTTTTTGCTCCCGGGTGCCGCGTGGGTGCGGGCACACATCCACACTCCCGCGT
>JAUJMI010000522.1 GCA_030446945.1 Longimicrobium sp.
GGTCCGCCCCCCGGCCGATACGCCGGGGCATCGCCTTCGAGGACGTGGAGTTCTCCTACCCGGGCGCCGACCGACCGGTCCTCCGGGGCGTGTCCTTCGAGATTCGCCCCGGGGAAGGTCTGGCGCTCGTCGGCCGCAACGGCGCGGGCAAGACGACGATCGTCAAGCTCCTGCTGCGGCTGTACGACCCCACGGCCGGGCGCATCACGCTCGACGGGGTCGACCTGCGCGAGTACGATCCGGAAGATCTCCGGCGCGAGATGGGCGTGATCTTCCAGGACTTCGTGCGCTACGAGCTCACCGCGGGCGAGAACATCGGCGTGGGCGACGTTCGAGTGCTGACTAACGAGCCGCGCTTGCTGGAGGCGGCCCAGCGGGGCGGGGCGGCGGAACTGGTGGCGATCCTGCCGGAAGGTCTGGACACGCAGCTGGGGCGCGAGTTCGGCGGCCGCGAGCTCTCGGGCGGCGAGTGGCAGAAGCTCGCGCTCGCCCGCGCCTTCGTGCGGCCGGCCCAGGTGCTCGTGCTGGATGAGCCGACAGCGGCGCTCGACGTACAGACGGAGTACGACGTGTACACCCGCTTCTACGACCTCACGCGCAACCGCACCACCCTGCTCATCAGCCACCGGTTCTCGACGGTGCGCATGGCCGACCGCATCCTGTACCTGGAGGGCGGCCGCGTCCGGGAGGAAGGCGGACACGAGGAGCTGATGGCGCGAGACGGCGAGTACGCCCGGCTGTACCGGCTGCAGGCCTCGCAGTACCTGGACGAGGCGGCGGAGGGGGAGGGGTGAGGCGCGCCTGGGATCGCCTCGCGGGCGCGATTAGGGGCCTGCCGGCGGGCGTCCGGCTGGGGCGCCGTGGCTTCGGGCTGATGGCGGGCCCGGACCCCCGCGGAGCCGCCGCTTTCATCGGCCTCGTCGTCCTCCTCTCCGCCCTGCCGGTCGTGCAGGTGTGGCTCTCGAAGCTGGTGGTGGACGAGCTGACTCCGGGGGCCGGGAGCTCTCCCAGGGTCGCGCTCGCCCTCGCCGCCGGCTACGCCCTCACGCTGCTGGTCCCGGCCGCTCTCGACCCGGTTCGTCGATCGCTGTCCATCCGGCTGGAGGACCGGGCTGTGGCTGCTGTGGACCGGCACCTGATGGAGGCGGGCAGGAGGTTGGAAGACCTGGTGCGCATAGAGCGCCCCGCGTTCCAGGACGAGCTGCGCACCGTGCAGGACAGCATATGGCAGGCGCCGCGGCTCCTCGTATGGATGGACAACGCGCTCGGCAACTCGCTCACGCTCGTCGGCCTGCTGGGGCTGCTCGGCGGCCTGCACCCCGTCCTGCCGCTCGCGCTTGTCGCGGCCGGTATCCCGCAGTTCTTCGCCGATCAGAAGGCCGCGTGGCTGGCGTACGAGGCGATGACGCGCCGGTCGCGGGCCGCGCGGGAGATGGACTACTGCGCTCGAATCGCGACGGAGCCGGACGCCGCCAAGGAGGTGAGGGTGTTCGGCCTGGGTGGCTTCTTCCTCGCGCGATTCGAGGAGCGTTTCTCCTTTGCGCTCTCCGAGGTGACCTCCGCCCGCCTGCGTCACCTCCGGATATCATCCGCTCTGGGAGGGATCCAGGCGCTGGCTGCGGCGGGCGGCTTCTGGTACGTGGCCGCGAGGGCGGTGGCCGGCGCGCTCACGCTCGGCGACATCGCGCTCTACCTGAACGCCGTCGCGCAGGCGCTGGGCGTCTCGAGCCGGATCAGGATCTCTTACGCGATGGCATTCGAGTCGCTCCTGCACATCCGCGGCATCTTCAATCTCCTGGATAACGCAAAGGCCTGTGTCGCCCAGCCCGAGGACGGACGGGAGCTTCCGGCTCCCGCCACGCTACGCTCCGGCGTCGAGCTGAGGGAGGTCTCCTTCACCTATCCGGAGGGGGACGGGCGCGCGCTGGACGGCGTGTCGTTCGCCCTCCGGGCGGGGGAGGTCACCGCCCTGGTGGGCGCGAATGGGGTGGGCAAGAGCACCCTGGTTAAGCTGCTCACCCGGATGTACGATCCCGACGAGGGGGAGATCCTGCTCGACGGGCGGCCCTTGCGCGAGTACGAGTTGAGCGGCCTCCGGCGCGCCATCGCGGTGGTGTACCAGGACTTCGCCCGGTTCGCCCTCTCGCTTCGGGAGAAC
>JAUJMI010000009.1 GCA_030446945.1 Longimicrobium sp.
CCGGTTCCTCCTCCTCGTGCTCACGGGAGGAATCCTGTATATCTCGACCCTGTACCTGGCTCGCTTCCTGCGGCACGCGAACGCACGAGCACTGCTTTCCGGCGGCCTTCCCGCACTCACGAGCGTGGGTGGCACCGCGACGGTCCTGGAGCAGGAGTTGACCTTGAGCGCTGACATCGACAAGCAGAGAGCCGATCGGCTTTCGGTCGTCGAGAAACGATTGGATGATCTGGAGGTTTACGTCCAGGAGGTGGTGAACGCGACCGATCGGCTTGTGGTAAAACGGGGTGAACTCGAAGGAGCTCCATGACCGAACGTGAGAACATCAAAAAGGCACGCGAAGCGCTCGACCGAGCACGTGCGCTGGAGCCCCGTATGGAGTTCCTGCGCAAAGAGAGTGAGCGCCTCACGGAAGAGACGGCGGTGCTCGAGCGCGCCGCGGCCATTCTCCGCTCCAGGCGGGAACGCGCGGGCCAGTAGGAGCTGGACTCGAACGAGAGAAGCGGCCGGCTGCTTTCCTGCGGAGGCGGTCCGTTCCCGTGCACGTATCCCCATCACACCATCCGATGAACCGCGCCCTCGCATCCGTCACGCTTCTCTTCCTGACCACCGCGCCCGCGGCCGCGCAGGAGGCCAATCCCGTGGACCTGTACGTGAGCGACCTCCGCTGGCGGGGGGGGCGGCTGGAGGTCGGGGAGCCGGCGCGCCTCACGAGGGGAGGGCGCAACACGCAGCCCTCCTTCACCCCGGATGGGCGCGCCATCGTCTTCTCCGGCCAGCGCGGCGGGCCGACGAGCCAGACGGACGTCTACCGCATCGACCTGGCGACGGGCGCCGAGACGCAGGTCACGCGCACGCCCGAGAACGAGAACAGCCCCACCGTGGAGCCCGGCGGCGAGCTGCTGGCGGTGCGCTGGAAGCCGGAAACGCTCTTCCGCGAGTACGGCCCCTGGGTGTACGGACCGGACGGCGTGCCGCGGCGGGGCCTCCTTCCCGGGCCCGACACGGTTGGCTACTACGCCCGCATAGACCGCAACACCTTTGCGCTGATGCGCCCGATGTCGCGCTTCCGCGTGGCGCTTTTCGATGTGCGCACGGGGCAGACGAGGGACGTGGAGTCGCCCGCCGCGCCCCTGCCGCCGCAGCGGGTGCCCGGGGCCCGCGCCGTCACCTTTACGCGCACCGATTCGTCAGGCCACAATCGCATCCGCCGCGTGGACGTGGCGACGGACCGCGTGACCGACGTAGCGCCCACCGTCCTCGGCCGCACCAGCCACGCATGGACGCCGCGCGGCACGCTGCTGATGGGGAAGGGGAACACGATCTACGCCCTGGACCCCGCGCGCGACGCCGTGTGGCGCCCTGTGCGGAGCTTCGCCGGGCCCGAGCTCCAGAACGTCACCGCGTACGTCGTCAGCCCGCGCGGCGACCGGCTGGTGTTCTACTCCAGCGCCCGCGTGCCGCTGGAGGTCGTGATGCGCGACTCGCTCCAGGCCGGCCGGAGCGCGGCGGAGGTTGCGGCGCTCGCACGGAGGCTGGCGCCGGGGGGCAGCGTAGCGGTAGCCGAGGCCGGGGTGCTGGCGCTGGGCGGGGACTGGCTGGCGTGGGGCAAGGCCGCCGAGGCGGCCGAGATCTTCGGTGCCGCGACCGAGCTCTTCCCCCGCTCCTTCCGCGCACAGACCCGCCTGGGTGACGCCCTCCGCGCCGCGGGTGAGCGCGAGCGCGCCGCGGCCGCGTACAGGCGAGCGCTGGAGCTGAACCCGCGCGGCACCGAGGACGAACGCGCCGCCGCCACCGAGGTGGAGAGGCGGCTGGACGAGCTCGGCGCGCGGTGAGCGGGCGGATCTCCATCGTCGTACCGGCGCTCGACGAGGCCGCCGGAATCCGCTCCGTGCTGGCCGAGCTCCAGCCGCTCCGCCAGCGAGGCCACGAGGTGCTCGTGGTGGACGGCGGAAGCACGGACGGCACCCCGGCTCTCGCCGCCCCGCTGGCGGACCGGGTGATATCCTCTCCGCGTGGACGTGCGGTTCAGCAGAATTCCGGCGCCGCCGCCGCGTCGGGCGACGTCCTCCTCTTCCTCCACGCCGATACCACCCTTCCGGAAGGCGCCGACGTTCTGGTGCTCAAGGGGCTGCGGCGCACGGGGCGGGGATGGGGCCGCTTCGGCGTGCGCCTCTCCGGCCGCCATCCGCTCCTGCGCGTGGTGGAGCGGATGATCGGCGTCCGCTCGTGGCTGAGCGGGATCGCGACGGGCGACCAGGCGATCTTCGTGCGGCGCGAGTGGTTCCAGCGCGTCGGCGGCTTCCCCGAGCTCCCGCTGATGGAGGACGTGGCGATCGCCCGCGCCCTTAAGCGCCTCGGCCCGCCGCTCTGCCTCCGCGCCCGCGTGACCACCTCCAGCCGCCGCTGGGAAGAGCGCGGAGTCGCGCGCACCATCCTGCTGATGTGGCGCCTCCGCTGGGCCTACTTCCGCGGCGCGGACCCCGCCGAGCTGGCGCGGCGGTATCGCTGATCGATTCAGAAAGGTCGCGCATCCACCGGGTGATCGTGGCGGTTGAAACCGCTGCAACAACCGCGGGAAGCCTGCCTTCGCAGGCTGCGCGCATGGATCTGGGTGGGCGGCGAGGGCGGTGCGGCGGCTGGTTCGCCGGCAAAGGATCCCGCCGCTGCAATCACGGGAACCCGGCTCGGGTTCGCAGCATCGGACGGAGTCCGGGAAGGCGCACCTGGTGTGTTCCAGCGGCGCACTCATTCGCTCCTGGATGCGGACGCGTGCACGGCGGGGAAGGGGGCGCATGCCGGGGGGCACGGGCAGCCAGCTCCTCACGCCGCCGCCGGCTCCGGGTCTGCGCGGTACGAGCGGGTCCATTGCACGTGGCCCATGGCGGCGAGCACCAGGAAGATGGAGTACAGCAGCGCCGTGGGGTAAAGCGCGCGGTGGATGAAGAGTCCGACGTACACCACGTCCAGCACGACCCACAGCATCCAGTTCTCCAGCACCTTGCGCGTCATCAGCCACTGCGCGATCAGGCTGCACACGGTGAGGGCGGAGTCCAGGTACGGGAGCGCCGCGTCCGTATAGCGGCTCAGCAGCGTGCCGAGCGTCAGGGTGCACGCCACGGCCAGCACGGGAAGGCAGACGATCTCGCGCCGTCGGATACGGGAAACGCGCAGCTCGCCATCGCCGGCGCCGCCGTGCAGCCAGTGGTACCAGCCGTACAGCGAGATGGCGATGTAGACGACCTGCAGCCCCATGTCCGCGTAGAGCCGCGCGTCGTGGAAGACGAGGACGTAGAGCGCCGTGTTGACGATGGCCGTGGGCCAGCTCCACACGTTCTCGCGCACGCTCAGCCAGACGCTCACCACGCCGAACGCGGCGGCGATCCACTCGATCGTGCTCACCGCGCCGCCTCCGCGCGCGCCCACTCCGCCCACCCGGCGGGGAGGTCCTCCAGCTCGTCGACGTCGGAGAGCGTATCGAGGAGGGCGGGCTCGATGCCGGCGGCGCCCAGCCGGTCCAGGGTCTGGGCGAGCACCTCGTCCGTGCTCCACGGGATGCCGTCGAAGAGGCCCTCGATGGTCGTCCGCATCCCCAGGAGGTAGTAGCCGCCGTCGCGCGCGGGGCCGATCACCGCGCGGTGCGACTCCAGAGCATCGAAGGCGCGCCGCAGCAGCGAGGCGGAAAGCTCGGGAAGGTCGGAGCCGATGATGACGACGCGGTCCGCCCCGTCCTGGAACGCGGCGCGGAATGCCGCCTCCATGCGCGCGCCCATGTCGCCGGCGGACTGCGGGAGGTATCGCGGGCCGTCGCCGAGCCAGGCGCGCACCTCGTCCCCGGCATGCGCGGGGGTGAAGTGGACGCGCACCTCGCCGCCCAGCGCCCGCGCCTCGCGAACGGTGTGCTCGGCGAGGCGGCGGTAGACGCGCAGAGCCCCCTCCGCGCCGAGGGAGGCGGCCAGGCGCGTCTTCACCCGCCCGGCCTCCGGCGCGCGGACGAAGACGAGGGTCACCATTCGTGGAAGATCACGAAGACGGCGGCCACGATCAGCGCGAATCCCACCGCGTAGTTGCAGCGGAACTCCTCGTGCAGGTAGAGCACGGAGAAGACGGCGAAGACCGCCAGCGAGATCACTTCCTGGATCGTCTTGAGCTGCGCCGCGTTGAACCGCCCGTAGCCACGGCGGTTGGCCGGCACCTGGAAGCAGTACTCGAAGAATGCGATTCCCCAGCTCACCAGGATCACCGTCGCCAGCGGCGTCGAGCGGTGCTTGAGGTGGCCGTACCACGCGAACGTCATGAAGACGTTGGACACGACCAGGAGCAGGATGGTGGTCATTGCCTCTGTGTGCCTCTTCTGAGACCGCCGTTCAACCCTCGCCTGCGCTGCGCCGTCCGGAGCGGCGCGGGGCGAAGTCGAAGAGCTCCGTGCGCGCGTAGTGCCCGGTGACGTCCAGCGTCATGGATTCCTCGCGGATGCGCCCCAGGTCGAGCTCCACCACGATCAGGCGGGGCTCGTCGTACACCGGCCCCGCCAGGTAGCGGCCGTCGGGGCCGATGACGGCGCTCCCGCCGCGCATCACCCACTCGTCCGGCGACGCGATGCGGCCGGGGTGCGGCTCCAGCTCGGGCGGCAGGGCGGAGGCGCGCATCAGCCCGCCCACGGCCAGGACGAAGCAGCGCGCTTCGAAGGCGTACTGGCGGCTGGCCACCTGGTGCATCTCGTGCGCGGTGGGCCACACGGCCACGTGCACGTCCTCGCCCGAGTCGTGCATCGCCTGGCGGGCGAGCGGCATCCAGTGCTCCCAGCACACCAGGGCACCCACGCGCGCGGCGGGGGTGTCCACGGCGCGGAGACCCTCGGCGTCCCCGGGGCCCCACACCAGGCGCTCGGTGTAGGTGGGCACCAGCTTGCGATGGTGGTTCAGCAGCCGCCCGTCCGGCGCGTAGGTGAGCAGCGAGTTGAAGAGCGTGCCGCGGCCGGGCCCCGCGTCCACACGCTCGCTCACCCCCACCACCATCGTGATCCCCGCCTCGCGCGCGATGGCGGAGAGCGCGTCGGCGGCGGGGCCGGGGATCGCGACGCTGTCCCGCGCCATCCGCGCGAAGACGGCCTTGGTGGGCGCGTGGTCCCAGAGCGCGGCGTCGCGGCAGACGTCCAGCCACGCGGGGTAGCCGGGGAGCCAGGTCTCGGGAAAGGCGACGAGCTGCGCGCCGCGCTCCGCCGCCTCCCGGGCCAACTCGGCGGTGCGCTGGAGCCCCGCCGCCAGGTCCGGCGCGACCTCGGCCTGCGCGATGGCGACCGTCAGGGTGTGTGATGTCATTCGATGGCGTTTGCGTGAGGATGTTCGTGCGTCCGCCGATTCGGTTAGCTCTCCGGCGCGGCTGGCGCAAGGTGCGGCGGGTCTCACGCGGAGGCGCGGAAGACGCGCCACACGATCCGCGGCCTCATCAGCCAAATCACGTTGGCGACCACCACCGGCATCGGGACGGGCACAGGGGCGAGACCATCTCTCCCTGTCGCACGCGACCCGAGGTCATCGGCCAGGCCTGAAGCCGCACCCTCACTCCCACGGCGAAGAAGGCGTTCCACCTCTTCTTCCTCGCGCTGGGCTGAAGCCCCCCCGGATCTTCGCCTGGGATGATCACGCCGGGCGCGCAGCCCGGTTCAACCTCTCTGGCCCGCCGCCGCGCGCACGCGCTCCCACGCGGCGCGCAGGTGCCGCTCCTCGGTAAGCAGGTTGCCCAGGCCGATGCGGAGCGCGGCGCGCCCGCGCAGCTTCGTGTGCGTAAGGTAGAGCTCGCCCTCCTTATTGATCCGTGCGGCGATCGCCTCGTTGTGCGCGTCGACCTCCGCGGAAGTCATCCCGGCGGGCGAGTGGCGGAAGCAGACGACGGACATGGTGGTGGGTGCCAGCATCTCCCACTCCTCCTCGGCATCGACCCACGAGCTCCAAAGGCGCGCGAGGCGGCAGTGCTCGCGGACACGCGCTTCGATCCCGGAGCGCCCGAAGGCGCGAAACACCATCCACGCTTTCAGCGCGCGGAAACGGCGGCCCAGTTGGATCCCGTAGTCCATGTAGTCGCGCTCCCCGGCCTCGTTCCCGCCCGCGTCGCCGCGAAGGTATTCGGGAACGAGGCTGAAGGTGCGGCGCAGCCACTCCGGCCGGCGTGTGAAGAGCACGCTGAAGTCGAGCGGGACGAAGAGCCACTTGTGCGGGTTGACCACCATCGAGTCGGCGTGCTCACACCCGTGTAGAGCCCATCGTCCCTCCGGGAGCACCCCCATCGCTCCGCCGTACGCCGCGTCCACGTGCAGCCAGACTCCGCGCTCGGCGCATACGTCCGCGATCTCGTCTACCCGGTCCACGCTGCCGGTGCTGGTCGTGCCCACCGTCGCGATGATGGCGAGTGGCCGGCAGCCCGCTCGCTCGTCTTCGTAAAGGGCCCGCCGCAGTTGGCCCACATCCATGCGGAACTCCGCGTCGGTGGGGATGCGGCGCACGTTCTCTTCGCCGACCCCCAGGGCGATCGCCGCCTTTTCCGCGGAGGAGTGCGCCTGATCCGAGGCGTACACGCGCAGCTTCGGCAGCTCCGGGCGCGCGGAGAGCCCGCGGCGGCGTACGTCGAGCCCCAGCGCCTCGCGCGCGGCGGCCAGGGCATGCATCGCCGCCACCGAGCCGGTGTCGTACACAATCCCCTCCCACTCCGGCGCGAGTCCGAGCATCCCACGCAGCCAGCCCAGCACGACCGTCTCCAGCTCGGTGGCGGCCGGCGACACCTTCCACGTCATCGCGCTCACGTTGAGGGCGGCGGCCACCACCTCCCCCAGGAGGGCCGGACCGTTGGAGGTGCTGCCGAAGTAGCCCAGAAAGGATGGATGCCCCCAGTGCACCACGCCGGGCATCACCCGCTCGTCCAAGTCGGCCAGAATCGCCTGCAGCGGCTCCGGATTATCCGGCATGGCGCCGGGGAGGCCGGCCGCGATCTCGCCCGGCTCAACGCGAGGGGAGATACAGCGAGATTCGATTTCCGCCCGGTAGTCGGCGGCCCAATCCGCTACCTGGTGAAGTAGCGGCCGCAGGGCATCCGGTGGGATGTCGCCGAGCGGGGGAGCGAGGGTGTAGGACGGATCGGCTCTGTTCATCGCACACAAGCATGGAAGGTGGCCGGGCGCGACGTGAATCGCTGGGAACGCATAAACCTGCGACAGAGGTTCGGAGTTTGCGAACCAACGCCGGTCATGGAACCGACTGCCCCGGCGTTCGGCCGCGCGCCCCCATCGGAAGAGCGAATCCGGCGAGTTGCGGAGCGGGTGCGCGAGGAGTTTCGCGCCTTTGTGCTCGGCCCCGAGTTCTCGTGTCTCGGCGCCCGCGCCGCGCTTCGCCACAAGGACCATCGCATCGCGGCGTACGGCCCCATCGGCACCGCGGAGGCTACGGCGCAGCTCGCACGCGACCTGGCGGAGTTCGCGCCCGCCGCCGCCGGCGCGGAGTTCGGGACCTTCGTGGCGGCCTTCATGGGGGCGGCGCCGGAGTGCGAGGCCGAGTTCGAGGCACTGCTCTGGGCCCAGCTCCAGGCGCTTCACGAGGCGGACGCCACGCGCGGCTGGGCTCCGTCGGTGAGCGACCGGCCGGAGGACCCGCGCTTCTCCTTCTCCTTCGCCGGCACCGCGTTCTTCGTGGTGGGGCTGCACCCGGCGAGCTCGCGCCTGGCGCGGCGCTTCGGGTGGCCGGCGCTGGTCTTCAACCCGCGCGCGCAGTTCGAGCGCCTCCGCGCCGACGGACGCTACGCGGGGCTGCGCGACCAGATTCGCGTACGCGAGATGGCGCTGCAGGGGGATCTCAACCCTAACCTGGCCGAGTTCGGCGAGGCGTCCGAGGCGCGGCAGTACTCCGGCCGCGCCGCCGGGCCGGAGTGGCGCTGCCCGTTTCACCGCCAGAAGTGATCACGCGCGCCGGCGTCACGCCCCGCGTGGCAATCGGATTCCCCCCGGAGCGATCATGGAACCCACCCGCACCGTTCACCTTCCACCGCAGACCGGCACCGGGCTCGAGATCCGCCGCGGAGAGCTGCTCCGCATTATCGACCCCACCGGCGAGCAGGTGTCCGATCTGGTCTCCTTTGCGCGAGACGACCTGCGCGAATGGCTCTCCTCGGGGCGCACCATCGACTACGCCAACAACATCTATCTCACCACCGGGCACACGCTGTACTCCAACCGCAGCCGCCCGATGTGGACGATCCTGGAGGATACGGTGGGAAGGCACGACTTCCTCCTGACGCCCTGCTCGCCGGACACCTTTCGAATCATCTACGGCAACACGGACCCCCACCCGAGCTGTTTCGGCAACCTCGTGGAGAATCTCGCTCCCTTCGGGATCACGCCAGACGCGATCCCCACCACCTTCAACGTGTTCATGAACGTGGGTGTGGGCGAAGACGGCCAGCTGGCGATTCTCCCGCCGCGGTCACGACCGGGGGACTACCTGTTGCTGAAGGCGGAGATGGACATGGTGGTGGGGGTGACGGCCTGCTCCGCGGAGCTTTCCAACAACGGCTCCTTCAAGCCGATCGACGTGGAGGTGCTCGCCAGCGTGCCCTCGTGACGGCGGCGCAGTTCGCCGACGGGGGTGGCGGCGCGGGGGAGGACGGAGCCACGGTAGCGGACACCGCCGTGCAGCACCCGCTCGCCCACCGCCAGCCAGCTGCACACCCCCCGCTCCAGGAACAGCCATCCCGGCGCGAGCAGCGACGAGCTCGCAGGGAAGTGCTCCGCTCCCCCACAGCGACGGCGGCCCCACTCGGCCACGGCGGCGGTGCCCAGCGCCAGCGCGGCCGCGGCCTTCCACCCGCCGCGCCACGCCGCCCCCGCGAGCACGGGAAGCGCGGCCAGCTGGAAAGCCAGCCGCGCGGGGCGCGCCCACTCGTCGTACGCCTGGCGCACGCGCTGGTTGAGGAAGTGGCCGGCTTCTGGGGGGTGGCGCAGGACGAACACGTCCAGCGCCACCCGCTCGCGTCCCCCCGCCGCCACCAGGGTGTGCACCAGCTCCAGGTTCTCGAACATCACCGAGCCGTCGTACCCTCCGGTGGCCAGCAGCGCGGAGCGGCGCACCGCCAGAGTTCCCGGCCAATCGCCGCCCACCGCCCGGTTGAGCAGCGTGCGTCCCGTGTCCCAGCGGGCATGCCAGGGAAGCGGGTGGAAGTAGTTCTGGGGGCGCACGACGTGCGCGTCGTCCAGCAGCCGTGCCACCGCGTGCAGTCCCTCGAGGTCGTAGCGTACGTCGTCGTCGGCCACTACGATGCGTTCGTGCGAGGCATGGTGCACCCCCGTCAGAACCCCGCCCACCTTGCCCATGGGCGTCGCCCGTTCCGGATCCACCGGGAGGTGGCGCGCGAAAGATCCCCACTGCGCGGCATGGGCGGCGAACATCTCGGCGTCGGACCCGTCCACGATGAGCACCTCCGCGTGCGCGGACAGCCACCGCAGGTACTCGGTGAGACCGCCGCCGTGGAGCGCGGTGGAAGAGCGCAGGGGAAGGACGTACGAGATGAGCATCCTCCGGAGTGCGGGCAACGGGTGTGCCAGCCGCCCCACCACGCCCACGCCTGCCCGGCATACACCACCGCCCGCCACGCCTCTCGTCGGCGGCGGTCCGAAGCTATCCTCCCGTTCCCCGTTCCCCGTTCCCCGTTCCCCGTTCCCCTACCCCTCCACCAGCGCCGTCTCGATCTCGGCCCCCGCCGTCATCGTTCGGTGCACCGGGCAGCGGTCGGCGATCTCGCGCAGGCGCTCGCGCTGCTCCGGCGTCAGCGGCCCCTCCAGGATCAGCTCGCGCCGGACGTGGTCCACGCACGCCTGTCCGGATGCGCAGCGAGCCTCGTCCAGCGCGTGCACCTTTCCGTGGCGCATCCTCACCGAAACCTCTTCCAGCGGCCACCCCTTCCGCTCCGCGTACATCTTCAGCGTCATCCCGGTGCACGCGCCCAGCCCGGCCATCAGGTAGTCGTACGGCGTAGGCCCTGCGTCCGCGCCGCCGACGGCGACGGGCTCGTCCGCGATGAAGACGTGCCGCCCGGCCGAGATCGCCGTGCGGAAGCCGGAGGCTCCCGTCACGGTAAGCACCTCGCCAGCGTCGGGGAGCTCCTCGAGCTTCGGGTGGGGGAGCTCGGGAAGGTGGCGCGATGCCCACGTCGCGATCGTCTGCCCGGCGTAGCGCGCATCGCGGCGGTCGCTCAGCAGGTGGTCCGCGCCGTCCAGCGCGACGAAGCTCCGGCTTCCGCGCGCCCCCTGGAAGATCTTCATCGCGTGCTCCATCGCCACCACCCGGTCTTCCGCCGAGTGGAGGACCAGCAGCGGAAGCTCCAGCTGCGCCAGCGCCTCGTCGATGCGGGTGCCGCGCAGGTCGTCCAGGAGCTGCCGCTTCACGACGAAGGGACGCCCGCCGATGTGCACGGTGGCCGCTCCGTCCGCCTCGATCCGCTCCCGCGACTCCCCCAGGAACCCCGTCGCGAGCCATGGATCGTAGGGCGCGCACAGCGTGGCCACCGCGCGCAGCGAAGGGATGCGCCCGGCCGCCACCAGTGCCGCGGCGCCGCCCAGCGAGTGGCCCACCAGGAGTGCGGGCGCCATCCCGCGCCTCGCCAGGAACTCCGCCGCCGCCACGACGTCCGCCACCGCCGTGGAGAAGTTGGTCTCCGCGAACTCGCCCTCGCTCTCTCCCAGCCCCGTGAAGTCGAAGCGCAGCACCGCCAGACCCTCGCCGTTGAGCGCGCGGGCGATGTTGACCAGGGCGTTCAGGTTCTTGGAGCAGGTGAAGCAGTGCGCCAGCAGCACGCAGGCGCGCGGCTCCCCGCTGGGCGGCAGGTCCAGCCGGGCGGAAAGGCGCGCCCCGGACGCGCCTGGAAAGGAAAGGGGGATCGAGTGCACGTGGGTTCTCTCCCTGGAAAAGCAGCGCGCCGCTCCGGTCCGGGAGCGGCGCGCGCCGTGCGGTCAGCCTTCCCGCGGCTCGAAGCGGAGCGCCACCCCGTTGTTGCAGTAGCGCTTCCCCGTGGGCGCGGGCCCGTCGGTGAAGACGTGCCCCTGGTGCCCGCCGCAGCGCGCGCAGTGGTACTCGGTACGCGGCCAGACCAGCTTGAAGTCGCGCTTCGTCTCCACGCGGCCGGGGATGGGGTCGAAGAAGCTCGGCCACCCCGTGCCGCTGTCGAACTTCGTGTCCGACGTGAAGAGCGGAAGCCCGCACGCCGCGCACAGGAACGTCCCCGGGCGCTTCTCGTCGTTCAGCGGGCTGGTGAAGGCGCGCTCCGTCCCTTCCTCGAAGAGTACGGCGTACTGCTGCGGCGTCAGCTCGCGCCGCCACTCCTCGTGCGGCTTCTCCAGCGGGGTGAAGTCCTGCGTTGCCTCAGACATCCTGCCTCCGTTCGTGGGTCGTGTCGCGCCGGCGCGGCCGGCTCCGCCCTGGTTGTACCCCGGGCGCGCCCCGCGGGTCGCCGCCAGCGCAGGAACGGTTCCGTGGCGCATCTTCTGCACAGCCGCGCCACCGGCACTCTACCGGGAAAGGGGAATGAAGAAGGATGAAACGGGGCGCGGCGCCGCGTGGGGGATCGTCGGGATCGCGGTGGTGTGCGCGGCGTGGCTGGTGGATTCCTATCGCCGCACGCGCCGCGAGGGGGTCACGCACCGCATCCTGGTGGACGTGCTCCTCAACGCCCTCACGGCCGATGACGCCATCACCGCGCGTCACAGCCGCCGCGTGGCGGACCTGAGCTTCGCGCTGGCCCAGTGCTTCGGGATGCGGCGTCGCGAGCTGGCGACGCTCCGGGTGGGGGCGCTCCTGCACGACATGGGGAAGATCGACGATCGTTTCTTCCACATCGTCCACTCGCGCGACCCGCTCAGCGAGGAGGAGCGCGCGGAGATGGAGATCCATCCGCACCTGAGCGCCCGCATCCTAGAGCCGCTGGAGCCGATCCACCCCGGGATCACGGAGATCGTCGCCTCGCACCACGAGTGCTGGGACGGCACCGGCTACCCCCGCTGCTGCGGCGGCGACCAGATCCCGCTGGGCGCGCGCATCATCGCCATCGCAGACGCGTTCGACGCCATGACCCAGCCGCGCGCCTACAAGGAGGGGATGCCGGTGGACGAGGCGTTCGAACGGCTGAAAGAGGGCGCCGGCCGCCAGTTTGACCCCGGCCTCGTGGAGCTGGTGCACAGTGACCCGGTGCTGGCCCAGTGGTGCGAGATCGCCTCCAACGGCCAGATCGACGAAAAGCGCGAGCAGGCCGCGGCGCTGAACGCCCCGCCGCCCACCCGCGAACACCCTCCCGAGCTCGACAGCGGCCCGGAGGTGTGAGCGAGAACGACGGTAGAGGCGTCGTACGGAGGGGACTGCAACCTACAGAGAATCGCTTCCTGAACGGAGCGCCTCGCGCTACCTGCCCTCGGTAGATCTTGCGCGCGGAGTGAAGGAGACGGGCTCTCCCCTGTGCACCGCCCCCGTCGCATGTTCGGGTGGAGGTCCGTTCGGATCTTGGCGTGCCCTGCCACCGACCCGCGGTTCAGTCCAGTGCCGGCCCGGGCAGTCCGTCTCCGCTCGATCCCCGGCACGATAAACTGAACATTGGATGGATCCGAAGGCGCAGCAGAGCCCGTCTCCTTCACTCCGCCACGTGACGGTGAAGGCGGAGGTACGGTGCAGTGCTTCGTTCAGGAAGTGGTCTCTCTCCTGGCGGCGCCTCTCGCGGGACGCTAGTTCACTTCCGGCGCCATCATCACCAGCAGCGGCCCCTGCGCGTCCATGCGGACGGGCGCAGTCGCCAGCGCCTCCGCCAGCAGCGGCGCGATCCAGGGCTGGTCCGGGCGCAGGATGACGAGCCCCGCCCGCTCCAGCGCCGTCCCGTGCTCGCCCAGCACGCGCAGCGCCGCAAAGAACCGCCCCCGCAGCCGCCCGGAGTGCGCCGCGTCCGCGCTCCTTCCGCGGAAGCGCTCCGCCAGCCACAGGTCCTGAGCCGCCAGCGCGAGCACCTGGAAGCGCGCCGCCTCGTCCGCACCCGCGCGCACCGGCACCTTTTGCAGCACACCCGCGCCCCGCAGCCGCTCCTGCAGCGCCTCCACCGTCACCCGGTCGAGCCCCAGGTAGTGCTCCAGCGCCGCCGCCACATCCCGCGCCTCCCAGACGGAATCGTCGCCGGACATTGGTACCACGAGTCGTAGGTTGCCGAGCACCACAGTCGCACGCCTCCAAGCCCTCTCCGCGTCTACGCGTGAGCCCCCTTACGCTGCCGGCCCGCGCCCCCCATCTCGAGGCTCCGAGCCTCATCCTCAGCCCGTTCACCCGCAGCGTGATCAGCGGCTCGGGCTTCGGAAACGCGCCGGGCACCGGCCGCGGCCGCCAGCGCTGCCCGAGCGCGGCCAGCGCCAGGATCCCCTCCATCCACGCGAACGCCTCGCCGATGCACTTCCGCGGCCCCGCGCCGAAGGGGAAATACGCGCACCGGGGAAGCGCCGCCTCCGCCTCTGGCGTCCACCGCTGCGGCCGGAACTCCAGCGGCGCATCCCAGAACCGCGGATCGCGGTGCGCGAGCCACGGGCTCAGCAGCACCACCGATCCGCGCCGGATGCGGAACCCGCCCAGCGCGAAGTCCTCCTTCGGCTCCCGCCCGATCAGGTAGGCGGGCGGAAAGAGCCGCATCGCCTCCGCGAACACCCCGCGCGTGTACGGCAGCGCCGCCGCGTCGTCCGCGCCCGGCGTGCGGCCGCCGAGAACGGAGTCGATCTCCGCGTGGAAGCGCGCCTCCGCCTCCGGATTCGCGGCCAGCAGGTGCCACGTCCAGGCGAGCGCGTTGGAGGTCGTCTCGTGTCCGGCCAAAAAGAGCGTCAGCGTCTCGTCGCGGAGCTGCGCGTCGCTCATCCCGCCGCCGTCCCCCTCCTCGTCGCGCGCCGCCAGCAGCAGCCCCAGCAGGTCGGGCCGGTCGACGCCGCTCCTCCGCCGCTCTTCCACGATGCGCAGGATGGTGGAGTCCAGCCGCTCGCGCGCGCGGTGGAAGCGAACGGTGCCGGGCACCGGAAGCCGGTCCAGGAGCGGAGCCAGCGGGTTGCTCAGGCGCGTGAACAGGCCGAGCGCATCCGTCAGCGCCCGGCCGATCTCGTCCGCCTCCTCCTCCACCGCCGCCCCGAAGAGCGTGCGCCCGGCGATGGCGAGCGTCATCCGGTTCATCTCGCGCCCCATGTCCACCGTGGCGCCGGCCGTCCACCCCTGCGCCGTCCGCGTTGAGATCGCGGCGATCTCCCCCGCCAGCGCCGCGATCCGCTCGCGGTGGAAGGCGGGCTGCGCCAGCCGCCGCTGCCGCAGGTGAAAGTCGCCCTCGCTGGTGAGCAGACCCTGCCCCAGCAGCACGCGCGCACGCTGAAGCGCCCGGCTCTTGATGAAGAGCCGGTGCCTCGTCACCAGCACGTCGCGCACGCCCTCGGGGTCCGCGACGAGATAGAAGGGGATCGCACCCACGCGCCAGCGCACCACGTCTCCGTAGCGGCGCTGCATCCGTTCCAGCATCCCCAGCACGTCGCGCCGCAACGCGAGGATGGAGCGGACCGGCGCACCACCCCGCGGGCCGGGAGGGTGCGGGAGGCGGGCCGGGTCGTCCGCGGCGGGAAGCGCGGAGCTCACGCCCGCGCTAGTTGCCGCTCGCGGTGCGGATCAGCGTCCCGATCCGTCCCCAGCGCACCTCCGTCACGAACGGCAGCGCGTCCGGCGAGGACTTGTCGTACGAGTAGTACAGGAACATCGGCTTCCCGCGGATCACGTCGCGCGGAATAAAGCCTTTGAAGCGCGAGTCCAGCGAGTGGTCGCGGTTGTCGCCCATCAGGAAGTAGTGCCCGGCGGGGACCACGAGCGGGCCCCAGCTGTTGCGCGTCGGCTGGTACCCGCGCGCGTCGGTGCCGGGCGCCAGTGCCTGCCGGTGCCAGGCGGGCGCCTCCGGGTCCTGGATCTCCAGCGCCTCGTCCGGGGCCTGCTCGTAGATGGCGTACGGCTCGTTCAGCCGCTTGCCGTTGCGGTACATCACCCGGTCCTTCATCTGGATCGTGTCGCCCGGCGTGCCGATCACCCGCTTCACCACGTCGATCACGGGGTTGTTGTACGTCGGGCGGAAGACCACGATCTCCCCCGGCCGCGGGTCGCGGATGGCGGGGAGCGCCACGTCCACCAGGGGAAGGTGCGCGCCGAAGATGGCGTTGTTGGCCATCAGGTAGTCGCCCACCAGGAGCGTGCGCTCCATGCTCTCGGACGGAATGGAGTACGCCTGCACCAGGAAGGTGCGGATGAAGAGGAACAGGACGACGGCGATGCCGACCGACTTGACCCACTCCAGCGTCTCGTTCTTGGCGGAAGCCCTGGCGGGGGGGCGGCGCTTGGCCACTCCCGCGGCGCTCCGGGTGTTGGGGGAAGGCACGAATCCAGGTGCGGTTGAAGGACGCGCCCCGCACTCCCACCCCCGGGGCGTCGGGGCAGCAGAAGTATCGGGGGCGGGGGAGGATCGCACAACCGTCTGCCCCGTGTGCGGGATACGCCGCAGCCACCCCAAAGTTTCCGCCCGGTCCGCACCCGTTTCCCCCACCGGCAAGTCACTTTCCACCTGCCGCAACGTTTCACCTCGCCCGCGTCCGCCACGGCTCGTTGCGGAGAGGCCGGTACCGGGGTATTCGTGCCTCAGAACAGATACCCCTGATCCTTCCGGCCAGTTCCCGATTGTGAGAAGAGCACTTCCCCGTTGCGCAACTAGGGGACGGCGTTTATACTCCGGGTCCACCCCCCTCGTGCCACCAAATCCCCCCCGCCGGACCAGCGGCAACCCTGGGAGAACTCAGATGCAGACGGACCGCCTCCACCTCAGCGCACCCACCGCCCTCCCGAAAAGAGCCGCTCTTCACCTGGTCGAGGATGCTCCCCTGCCGTTCGGCGGGGAGGCCAAGACCGGCCCCGCCGACGAGCAGCTGATGGCGCACTATGGCAGGACGGGGTGCGAGATGACCTTTCAGATCCTCCACACGCGCTGGCGATCGCGCATCCGCGGCTACTTCTTCAAGCGGATCAACGACCGCACCCGTGCCGACGACCTGACGCAGATCGTCTTCATGCGCGTGCACAACAACCGCGAGCGCTACGATCCCGGCAAGCCCTTCTCGGTCTGGATCCATGCCATCGCGGGGAACCTCACCATCAACGAGGGGCGCACCGAGTCGCGCCGCCGCGTGCACACCATGACGGACCTGGAGGGCGAGCCCGCCGTGGTTCAGGCGATCACCGAGGGGCAGTCCATGGAGGTGCGGCCGGACGACTTCACCTACCGCCGTCAGATCCGCGCGCAGGTCGAGCGCGAGCTGGGGCAGATGGACCCGATCTTCGCCGAGCCTTTCCGCCTGCACGAGCTGGAGGGGCAGCCCTACGAGGAGATCTCCGAGGCGCTGAGCGTACCGGTGGGAACGGTGAAGAGCCGGATGCACCGCGCCCGCACGCAGCTTCGCGAGCGCCTCGTTCACCTCCGCGCCGGGATGACGGACGCTCCGCACCCGTAGCCGCGGATTCCGTCCGTCGCCGCGCGCCTGTCCTCGCACATCGCCTTCTTTGCGCCTTCGCGTGAGACTATCCCGACTGTCTTAGAGGCGCACCGGACCATCGGGCGGGAGGAGGCGGATCGGGTCCACGCTGTGGTAGCCGTCCGCGCGGCGCACGTAGGCCTCGTAGTGGAGGTGGGGCCCGGTGGTGCGCCCCGTGGCGCCGACGTGGCCGATCAGCTGGCCGCGGCGCACCCGATCGCCCTTGCGCACCGAGAGGGCGGAGAGATGGGCGTAGCGCGTGAGAAAGGTGTCGCCGTGGCGGAGGTCCACGCCGGTGCCGTAGGTGGTGGAGCTAAAGGTGGCGAGCACCACGCCGTCCGCCGTCGCGAAGACCGGCGCGCCGTGCCGGGCCGCGATGTCCAGTCCCCAGTGCGGCAGGACGCGGCGCACCACCGGGTGGTAGCGCCGCGGCGCGTATGCGCTGGTGATGGTCCCCGCGGCCAGCGGCGCCGCGTCGGGAATCCAGAGGCGCGCCGAGTCCACGCGGGCGACGATGCGAGCCTCGCGGCTCCGGAGCTCCTGGTAGCGCGCCAGGAGCGGTCTTGGTGGCAGTGTGTCGGGGGCGAGCCCCACTCGCGCCTCCACCCGAGAGATGCGCCCTTCTAGGCTGTCCAGCCGCAGCGACAGGCCCGCGTCGGCCGCTGGCGGCGGGGCGCGCAGGAGACCCGCGCCGCACGCCGCCATCACAGTTGCCCCCGCCAGCGCCGCCCGCGCGGAGATCACGGCTCGAGCGGAGTGTTCGCCACGCGCGCCGCCGGGGCCGGGCGGGCGGGGGTCATGGGGACCGTGGACACCTCGTCGACCGGCTGGAGCGGCGTCACCGTGCCGGCAGCGGCATGCGCCTCCAGCACCACCTCCATCCGCGGCTCGCCGCCGTCGGCGGCAAACAGGCGCACGCGCGGACCCCGCACCCCGAGTTGGCGGGTGAGCGGAAGGACCTGCTCGGCGTCCATGGGTAGCTTCTCCACGCGCGTGGCGAAGAAGCGCCCGTCCGCCTGCCTGGCCACGCGGGCAGCATAGATCCGCTCCGCCTGCCGCTCCAGGAGCCAGAACCCCGTCCCCGCCGGCATATCGGCTAGGGGGATGACGACACCGTGGCCTTCCGGAAGGCGGTACGTGCCCGAGCGGGGAACGGGCGAAGCGGCCAACCACCCCAGGCGCGTGCGGGCCAGCGACGAGAGGGTGCGGCCGTACCCCTCCGGGAAGAAGCACTCGCTCTCCCCCAGCCCCAGCGTGTGGAGGATCAGCCGGGTGGTCCCCATCACGTCCGGCTGCTCGCCGCGGCGGACGTGGACGGCCAGCACGTGTCCCGAGCGCAGCCGGCGCCCCCCGGAGCGGAGCTCCAGCTCGGGGTGCACGATGCGGCCGGCGAAGGGCGTGTCCGACTCCACCGTCAGGATCACCAGGTCAATCTGGCCGTCGTCGTCGCGCGAGGCGGGGATGCCGTCGGGGCCGTCGTTGTCGTAGACGCTCAGGTCCAGCTGGCGCGCCCACGATTCGAGCGCCATCGAGGCCAGGCGCTCCAGCTCGCGCGGCTGCCGCGCCGGGGCACGCCACTGCGGCGCCACCAGCAGGGGAAGGGTGCGCGTGGTGAAGCGCATCGCCCCGCCCGACTCACGCGTCAGCAGGTCGCGCACCGTGCCGCCCCCGTCGCTCCCCTCGCCGAAGAGGCGGGCCGCGAGGGTACGCTCGTCGTAGGTGGGGACGCGGTTGCCGGTCGACACCGGGATCACCAGCGCGCCCAACGGTCCCACTCCGGCGTAGCGCGCGCCGGGGAGCGGCTTCAATCCCCCTTCGTTCACCAGCCCCGCGGGGAGCGGGGGCCCGGCGGCGACGGCCGCGGGATACGAGCCCCCGGACCCGGGGTATCCAGTGACGGAGCTCGCCGGCAGGAACGGACCGTCTGCCCGGCGCAGCCCGCCGGCCGATGCGCATGCGGAAAGCGTCAGCAGCGCGGTGGCGATCGGACCGGTGCGGAGGGCGGTCTGGATCAGGGTGGAACGCGGCATGGCTTCCTGCGGTGTGGACGGTAGCGGACCCGGCAGGGAGCCGGGCGGATGGCGGCGGGCGATCAAGCCCTCTGCACTCGAAATACCCCGAATCCGAGAACAGGCTCACGAGCATGGAGCAGCCCCGCCTCGACCTCCTCCTCCGCACCCTTGTCGACCACAAGGGGTCCGACCTCCATCTCTCCCCCGGAATCGAGCCGCGCATCCGCGTGGACGGCGAGATGGTCCCCCTGCTGATGACGGCGCTGGCGGGCGAACATATCCGCGCCGTGGTGCAGGAGGTGATGGACGCACCGCTGCGTGAGCGCTGGCGCGATACCGAGGACCTGGACTTCGCCTACGAGTCGCCGGAGCTGGGGCGCTTCCGGGTGAACGTGTACACGGGGCGGCGCGGGGTGGGCGCGGTGCTTCGCGTGATCCCCGCCGTCGTCCCCACCGCGCAGGACCTCCGCCTTCCCGCGGCGATTACGGGGCTGGCGCGCATCCCCAACGGCCTGGTGCTGGTGACGGGCCCCACCGGCTCCGGTAAGTCGACCACGCTGGCGGCTTTGGTGGACCTCATCAACCGGCAGCGCGCGGGGCACATCATCACCATCGAAGACCCGGTCGAGTTCACGCACGAGAGCCGCACCTCCATCGTCACGCACCGCGAGGTGGGGCGCGACGTCCCCTCGTTTCCGCGCGCGCTGCGGGCCGCCCTTCGCGAGGACCCCGACGTGGTTGTGGTGGGCGAGATCCGCGACGTGGAGACGATGCAGCTCGCCCTTTCCGCCGCGGAAACGGGGCACCTGGTCTTCGGGACGCTGCACACCAGCAGCGCCACCAAGACGGCCAACCGCGTCGTCGACATGATGCCCCCGGAGCGCCAGCAGCAGGTGAGGACGCAGTTCGCGGACGTGCTGCGCGCCATCGTCACGCAGCGCCTGGTGAGGAAGCGCGGTGGCGGACGTGTGGGCGCCTACGAGATCCTTCTCAACACCACGCCGGTGCAGAACAACATCAAGGAGAACAAGCCCTCGCTGATCGAGGGCGCGATGAACGACAGGGCGAGCGGAATGCAGACGCTGGAGCGCGCGCTCGCCCTGATGGTGGTGCAGAACTGGGTGGAGGAGGACGAGGCGATGGCCGTCGCCAACAGCCCCGAGAGCCTGCGCGCCGAGATCGGCGCCCTGCGCGCCCCCGACCGCGCCCTTCCCGCCGGCGCCGGTGCCGGCTCCAGGCCGTGGTAAGAACAGCCTCACGAGGTGCCGGAGTGCTCCCGCACCGCCTCTCTGTTCGACGTTCCCTGTGCGGCAGCAATCCGCACCGGGAGCGTGACACGACCCGTGAACGCGCCGTGCGTGTTCCGGCAAGGGCGCCGTCAGGGCACGGAAGTGGTCCGCGTGTTGCGCGGATTGTTTGTTTACACCTTCTGCGTTGCAGGACGCTACGCCCCCCTGGAAAGGCGATTTCCGCATGGCACTCGGTGAGATTCGCGACTTTCTCGACGCTCATACGCCCCGCCTGCGGTCGCTGGAAGACCGCACACGCCGCGAATCCACCCCCTCCGCAGACCGAGGCGCCACCCGCGAGGCGCTCATGGAGCTGAGCCTCGCCCTGGAAGAGCTGCGCGTGTCCGAGGAGGAGCTGCGTGTGCAGAGCGACATGCTCAGCGGCGTGCAGGAGGCACTGGAGACGGAGCGCGCGCGCTACCTGGGCTTCTTCACCCACCTCCCCGACCCCTGCCTGGTGACCGACGCGGCCGGGGTGGTGCGCGAGGCGAACCGTGCCGCCGGCGAGCTCCTCGGCGCACGGCCGGAGGCGCTCTCCGGCAAGCCGCTCGCCGTGTTCGTGGGCGAGGAGAACCGGCGCGACTTCCGCAACCGCATCCTGGAGGGCCTTCCGCAGGAGGAGACGGCGGAGTGGGAGGTGACCCTGCGCCCGCGCGGCACCCTCCCCCTGCGCGTGAAGGCGCGGGTGAGCGTGATGCGTGAAGGGCAGGGGCCCACCGCCCTGATCTGGGTCTTCCGCGGCGTAGCCGACTCGCTGGACGCGGCCCGCGACGAGACGATGCTGCTGGATGCGATGCTGGACGCCCTGGCCACGCCGGCCTGCGCGCTGGACCTGGACGGCACCCTCCTGCGCTGGAACCGCGCCGCCACCGACGCGCTCGGCTGGGAGCCGGGGATGGCGGGCGAGGCGTGCCCCGTGCGCTTCCCCGGCGAGGAGGCGGGCGGCGACGCCCTCCTCCGCACCCGCGAGCGATTGGACGGGGTGCCGGCCGAGGTGGCGCGCGGCAACGGGCAGATGGTGCGCCTGCGCGCGTCCGTTGCGCCGCTCCTGGCCGGCGACGCGCGCCGGGGGACGCTCCTCACCTTCGCCGCCGAGGCCCCGGAGGCGCGCACCACCGAGCGCGACGACGCGGAATCCATCCTGCAGCAGTGCCGTTCCGCGCTCGGCGGCGAGGCGGCGACCGGCACCGTGTACGAGCGGCTTCGCACCTGGATCGCTTCGGGTTTGCACCTGGGCCATCTGCGCCCCGGGAGCCGACTGCCCAGCATCCGCCAGGTGGCGGACGCGGCGGGCGCCGAGCACCGCGCCGTCGCCGCGGCCTACCGCGCCCTCGCCGCCGAGGGTCTGGTGGAGGTCCGGAACCGGCAGGGCGCCTTCGTGGCAGGCGCGTGGGAGCCCGCGGCGCCGCCGCTGGGCGAGACCGCGGACTGGCTGGCTGGGGTGCTGGAAGGCGCCTCGGGGCTGCGCATCCGCATCCCGCAGCTCGCGGACGTGGTGGGCCGCTGGACCACCTCCGCCCGCGTCCGCTGCGCCTGCATGGAGTCCGTAGAGGACGAGCGGGCGGCGCTGGTGGCCGAGATGGCGGGGCAGTGGGGGATGGACGCCATTCCCGTGGCGCCCGGCTCCTTCCGCGCCGAAGGCCGCGGGGCTCCGGAGGCGCTGCACGGGGTGGAGCTGATCGTCACCACCGCCTTCCACGCCACCGAGGCACACGCCGCGGGACGGGCGTTGGGCGTGCCGGTGCTGGTGCTGGCCGCCGGCCCGGAGATGGTGCAGGCCGCGGAGGAGCGGCTCGCAGACGGCCCGCTGACCGCCGTGGTGGCGGATGCGGGGTACGCAGCCCGTCTCCGCTTCCTGCGCGGCTCCGAGCGTCTCCACGTGGTGCTGGCAGACGACGCGGCCTCCCTCGCCTCGCTCACTCCGGCGGAGAGCGTGCTGCTGACGCCGGCCGCACGGCAGAAGCTGGGGAGCGACTCACCGCGGATGCTGGTGCCGCTCCCGTCGTTCGTCTCCCGCACGCCGGCGCGCACCATCGCGGCGCTCCTGATCCAGCACAACCTCGAGCCCGCCCGGCGCCGGGCGTAAGCCGCGGGGCCCTGGCGCCCTGCCAAGAACGCAATGGGGGCGAGGGACCCGTGGCATCGGGGTTCCTCGCCCCTCTTTTGCGAAAGCATCCGAGGGGCGGCGGGTGTCGTATAGTCTTTCGGGTGGTGGGGTTGGAATCGCGACCGGGGATGAATCCCAGGGGCTGAAGCCCCCCGCCGGGACTACGGGGAGACGGCTGAAGCCGGCTCGGGTGCCACGTACTTCGGACGAGTCCCTTTTCCCTTTGTCATCCTAAGCCAAGCGCTGCTCCGCCCTTGCCCCGGCTCCCGTCTCTAGCGCGCGGAGCGAAGGATCTGCTGCGCGTTCCGAAGGCGCCCGCGTGACGAGCGGACCCCGGCTCGGCCTCGGCTAGACCTTCGCTCGCCGCCCCGCTTCGGTGCAGATCCGGAAGCGGCGAAGCGGCTCCCTCAGGACGACAAAAACGCGCTCCGGCGCATGCGCTCACCTGGACGGATCGGAATGCACTCGAGATCTGCTCGGCTCGCCGCGCTGGCCGCACTCACCGC
The DNA here is from genome assembly GCA_030446945.1 of Longimicrobium sp. Classification (GTDB taxonomy): domain Bacteria; phylum Gemmatimonadota; class Gemmatimonadetes; order Longimicrobiales; family Longimicrobiaceae; genus Longimicrobium. The sequence continues at coordinate 22,509 of JAUJMI010000009.1, forward strand.
CTTCACCGTCACCGGCTGCTCGCCGAGACGGGCGGCGGAGACGCTGCTGCTGGGGAGCCACTTCGTGCGTACGGAGGGCGTGGCGTACGGGCCGGATGCGCGGCAGCGGCTGGACGTGTACCGGCCGAAGGCGGTGCGGGCACCCGCGCCGGTGGTGGTATTCCTCCACGGCGGGCGCTGGAACAGCGGAACGCGCGAGGACTACCGCCTCCTCGGCGATGCCCTCACCCGGCGCGGATGGGTGGCGGTGGTGCCCGATTACCGTCTCGCCCCGGCGTTCGGCTTCCCGGCGTGGGTGGAAGACGGAGCACGAGTTGTCCGCTGGGCGCGCGACAACGCCGCGCGCTTCGGCGGAGACAGCACGCGGATGTTTGTGGTGGGGCACTCCGCCGGCGGCCACAGCGCCGCGCTGCTGGCGCTCGACGAGCACTTTCTGCGCGACGCCGGAGTGCCCGCGGGTGCGGTGCGCGGCTTCGTCTCGCTCGCCGGCCCCGTGGACACCACCTGGACCGACCCCGACGTTCAGGCGCTCATGGGCCCGCGCGAGGGGTGGCCCGCCACCTACCCCGCCACCCACATCGGCGGCACCGAGCCCCCGCTCCTCCTCCTCCACGGCGGCGGCGACCGCACCGTCTCGGTGGAGAACTCCACGCGGCTGGCCGCGCGCATCCGGGAACGCGGCGGTTGCGCGCGCTCGATCGTGTACCCGGGCGTAGGCCATGTGAAGATCGTGGTCGCGCTGTCCGCGCCCCGCCTGCGGATCGCGCCGGTGCTGGACGACATCGACGCCTTCGTCCGCGACCCGCGCCGCCGCACCTGCGCCACGGCCGGGTAGCTCCGCTCGCGCACAGGGTGCTGCACGAAACGGGAGAGCCGCGGAGAACTCCTCCCGGCGTTCTTGCCCTTTTCCCGCAGTGTCTCCGCGCGAGGTCGCGCAGATTCCCGACGCAAAGAGGCCCGGGAACCGCAAGGGTCCCCGGGCCACACCCCGGGTGGCGATAAGGAAGCGGCCGGGCCGGCGGGGCGCGTTGGGGGGGCGGCGCCGCCCCCCCGGGGGCCCCGCGCGCCCCCGGGCGGGGCGGCGGCGCGCGCGGCCGGCACGGCGGCGCGGGGCGCCCCAACGGAAGAGAACACCCCAGAACACACCTAACCAGAAA
>JAUJMI010000154.1 GCA_030446945.1 Longimicrobium sp.
GCACTTCGCCTCGCCCGCCTCGCCGGTGGACTACCTGGAGATGCCGATCCAGACGCTCAAGGTGGGGTCGCTGGGGACGCACAAGGCGCTGGGGCTGGCCAAGGCCAAGGGGGCGCGCTTCCTCCTGGCCTCCACCAGCGAGGTCTACGGCGACCCGCTGGTGCACCCGCAGCCGGAGACGTACTGGGGGAACGTGAACCCGGTGGGCCCGCGCGGCGTGTACGACGAGGCCAAGCGCTTCGCCGAGGCGATGACGATGGCGTACCACCGCTTCCACGCGGTGGAGACGCGCATCGTGCGCATCTTCAACACCTACGGCCCGCGCATGCGCCCCGAGGACGGGCGCGTCGTCTCCAACTTCATCGTGCAGGCGCTGCGCGGCGACTCGCTCTCCGTGTACGGCGACGGCTCGCAGACGCGCTCCTTCACCTACGTCGACGACCTGGTGGAGGGGATCTACCGCCTCTTCCACTCGGACCGCGCGGAGCCCACCAACATCGGCAACCCCGGCGAGTTCACCGTGCGCGAGCTGGCGGACCGGGTGCTGGCGCTCACCGGGAGCGCGTCCGCCATCGAGCGGCACCCGCTGCCGCAGGACGACCCCAAGGTGCGCAAGCCGGACATCACGGTGGCGCGGGCGGTGCTGGGTTGGGAGCCCACGGTGGACCTGGAGGAGGGGCTCCGCCGCACCATCCCGTACTTCCGCGGCGTGGTGGAAGCGGGAGCGATGGCGGCCCGCACGCTCTAGGGCGCGTGAAGGTGCTCGTGACCGGTGGCGCCGGCTTCATCGGCGGCCACCTCTGCCAGCGCCTGCTGGACCGCGGCGACGACGTGGTGTGCGTCGACAGCTTCGACCCCTTTTACGATCCGGCGATCAAGCGCGGGACCGCGGCCTCCCTGGCCCGGTCGCCGCGCTTTCGGCTGGTGGAGGGCGACATCCGCGACGCGGCGGGGCTGGAGCGCGCGCTCGCCCGCGAGGGGATCGAAGCGATCGTGCACCTCGCCGCCCGCGCGGGGGTGCGGCCCTCCATCGAGGACCCCGTCCTCTACACGCAGGTCAACGTGGAGGGCACCGTCGCCATACTGGAGCTGGCGCGGCGGCTGGAGGTGAAGCCGTTCGTCTTCGGCTCGTCGTCCAGCGTGTACGGCGACACCTCCGGCGTCCCCTTTCGCGAAGACGAGCGCGCCGCCGCCCCCATCTCGCCCTACGCGGCCACCAAGCGGGCGGGCGAGCTGCTCTGCCATGCGTACGCGCACCTGCACGGACTGGCGGTGGTGTGCCTGCGCTTCTTCACCGTGTACGGCCCGCGGCAGCGCCCCGACCTGGCGATCCACAAGTTCGCGCGGCTGATGGCGGCGGGGGAGCCGATCCCCTTCTACGGCGACGGCTCCACGGGGCGCGACTATACTTACGTGGACGACATCGTGCAGGGGATCGAGGGCGCCGTCGCCTACGCCGCGGCGCGCTCGGCCTCCTTTGAAGTCTTCAACCTGGGCGAGAGCGAGACCGTCACGCTGGCGCGGCTGGTGGAGCTGCTCTCCGCCGCGCTCAGGGTGGAGCCCGTCCTGGACCGCCTCCCCGCGCAGCCGGGCGACGTGGAGCAGACGTACGCGGACATCACGCGTGCGCGCGCCATCCTGGGGTACGCGCCTGGCGTGCGAATCGAGGAGGGAATCCCCCGATTCGTGGAGTGGTTCCGCGCCAGCCGCACGTAGCCCGCGAGGATGGAGGACCGGCGCCCCGCGCGTGACGGCCGGCCCGGTCCCCGTTGGGGCACCGGCGTTTTCGAGGAGCTTCCATGATTCCGGCCCCGTCCCTCCGTCGGATTCGGCGCGGGTGCGGGAACTGGCCGCTGCTGCACGTGTGGGGGCCGGGCGCGGTGCCCGGGGCCACAGTCCACGCCGCGCGAGCAGTTGGGCCACTGGACACGGCAGGCGTGGACATCTTCCCGCTCGCGAAGCATGCCACCGGGTTCACGGAGCTGATGAAGGCCCCGCTACCGCACGGCAGCCGAGGGACATCGGCGGTCCGCGCCGGGGACCGGCCGGCGGCTTGCGATGCGCTGGGCGACGAGCGGTGCAGGCGGAGGTGCAGTACGGGGTGGCTTTTGTCAGCCGCGGCGTGGAGCCGTGGTACGGCTGGACGCCGGCGCAGCCCTCCCGGTGTGGGCGGTGCCGCGCCGGGAGAGAAAGATGGCCGCCGCCCTGCGCGGTCGTGTTGCTCGGCACCCCGGCGCGTCCTATCTTGCCGCCCCGCCGACGACAGAGGACACGGTGGGCGCTGACCCGCGCGCCGGCCGCATCCCTGCTTGTCTCTTCTTCTCGCTCCCTACGAGAGCTTTCCAGCCATGAAGATCGCGGGATTCCGGTGCGGCGCGGCCGCCCTGTTCACCGTATGCGAGCGGGGCCACTCCGCGCGTGCCAGCGTCCGCGCCTGCGGAGGTGCGGCGTGAGCGCCCGGCGTGTGCTCGTCACCGGCGGCGCGGGCTTCATCGGCTCGCATGTGGCGGATGCGTACCTGGCGCAGGGGTGGGAGGTCACGGTACTGGACAGCCTGGTGCACGGCCGGCGCGAGAACGTGCCGGACGGAGCCGATTTCGCGGAGCTTGACATCCGCGAGCCCGATGCGGCGCGGCTGGTGCGCGAGGGGCGCTTCGACCTGGTGAGCCACCACGCCGCGCAGATGGACGTGCGCGTCTCCGTGTCTGACCCGCGCTTCGACGCCGCCGTCAACGTGGACGGCCTCCTCAACATCCTGCACGTGGCGCACGAGGCGGGGGTGGGGCGATTCCTCTTCGTCTCCAGCGGCGGCGTGGTGTACGGCGAGCCCGAGGTGCGCCCCACCCCGGAGACCTCGCCCAAGCTCCCGGAGAGCCCGTACGGCGTCACCAAGCTCGCTGGCGAGCAGTACCTGTTCTACTACCATCGCGTGCACGGGATGGAGTACGCGGCGCTGCGCTACGCGAACGTCTACGGACCACGCCAGGACCCGCACGGCGAGGCGGGCGTGGTGGCCATCTTCTCCACGCGCCTGCTCCGCGGCGAGCCGCTCACGGTGTACGGCGACGGCGAGCAGACGCGGGACTACGTGTACGTGGGCGACGTGGTGTCCGCCAACATGCTGCTCTCGGAGGTGTCGCTGCCGCGCGCCCGGCTGCTGGACGACCGCGGCTTCAATGTGGGCACCGGCATCGAAACGAGCGTCCTGGAGCTCGCCCGCCACCTGGGTGACGCCGGCGCCACCCGCGCGGAGATCGTGCACGCGACCGCCCGCCCCGGAGAGCTGCGCCACTCCAGCCTGGACGCGTCGCGCCTGCGCGCCCTGGGCTGGGGCCCCGCCACCCACGTGCGCGATGGGCTCCACACCACCTACGACTGGATCGCCCGGAACGGCACGGGCTGATGAGGCGGAGAAGAACCCCGACCAAGAACGGGGATGTCACACGGAGACACAGGGAGCCTCCTTCCACTCTTTCCCTCCGTGTCTCTGTGGCTGTGCTGCCCCCTTTGTGATGCTTTTCTCTTTTTGCTCCTCGGCGCCAGGCGCCTTCGCGTGAAACCGCGGTTCCCGGCCATTCGTCAGTTGTCCGAACACACTCATCGGCCCGCGGCCGCCGAAGCGCTGGGGCTGCGCTCCGGAGCCGTGCGTTCCCGATGGAGGCGCGCGCCGTGCTGGAGCCATGCGCCGCGGCGGAGCTCCAGCGCTTCCCAGCCGTTCAGGCGCAGACGCGCCCAATGGGCACGGTCCTGCGCGAGCGCGGCTGGCCCGGCGTGGTGCTCAACAGGGCGGCGCACAGGGTGGAAGGGGGCGAGCCGCTGGACGTGGCGGACCTGGCCGTCCACCTCCCTCGCGAGCACGCCGTGGAGTTCGCCGCGATCCTGAAGGCGCGCGGGGGTACCGGCCCCTGGGCACCGATGCCGCGGGGGCGAGCGGGTACGGGTTGGCAGCTCGCCGCGCGCCTGGCCCAGCACGAGGTGCAGGTGGAGCTGCTCTCCAGGGCGCTGGGCGTGGAGCCCGTCCGCGACCGCCTCCCGCGCAGCCGGGCAACGTGGAGCAGACCTGCGCGGACGTGTCGCGCGCCCGCGCCGCGCCGGGCTACGCGCCGCGCGTGAGGATCGAGGAGGGGATCCCCCGCTTCGTGGAGTGGTTCCGAAGCCGGCGCGGGTAGCCGTGTCCGCCGACCCCACGGCGGACGGTGCGCTGCGGCTGCGCGGTTGGGCGCTGGAGGTGCTCGCCTCGCCCGGTGCGCCGCCGCCCCTGCCGCCTGCCGGTCCGGAGGCGTGGGACCTGTTCCTGAGGGTGGAGCGCGTGGCGCTCCCGCTCTGCGGCCCGCTGGGGTCCGGCGCGCGGACCGCCGAGCCCGCCGAGGTTCTGCGCCGCGCGCTCCTCCCCGAGATGCAGCGCGCCCTTTCCGCGCGCGCCATGCTCAAGCGCATCGCCCGGGTGGCGGCCGGGCGAGGGCTGGAGGTGGCGGTGCTCAAGGGCGCCGCCGCCGTGCTGCGCCGCGGCGCCCCGGACCTGGCGGACGTGGACGTGCTCGCCACCCCGGAGCACGCCGCGGTGCTGGCGGAAGAGGTGGACCGCATGGGGTACGCCGAGGCCGGGCCGCCGGGCGCCCACGCGCTGAAGCTGCGCGCCGCCGAGGACTCGATCCCGGTCGAGATCCACGCCACCGTCCCCGGCACCCACGAGGCCCCGCGCGAGCGCCTGCGCCCCGCCGCGGAGCTCCCGCCGCTGCGCGTGCTGCACCCTGCCGACCACCTCTGGTACGTCCTGCACCGCGCCACCGAGCAGCACGCGGAGCGCCGCGGCTCGCTGCGCGACCTGCTGGTGCTGGCCGACGCGCTGGACGCCTGCGCGGCGGACGAGCGCGCGGAAGTGGAGCGGTGGGTGGCGGGCCACGAGCGGCCGGAACTTCTGCGCCGCGTGCTGCGTATGGCGGACGCGGTGGCGCGCCGCACCGGCGCGCTGGACGACGGGTTCCGGCTCGACGCCGCGGGACGTTTCGTGGCCGCTCTCTGGCAGGCCCGCGCGCCCCGCTCGGTCGTCCTCCGCCTGATGATCGCCCACGCAATCGCCGCGGCCGTGGCGCGGCGCACCGGCTTCCCGGGCGACCTGGGCCGCGTGACGCTGGACGTCCCCTCCGGCCACCCGTTGCTGGCGTGGATGCGGAAGCGGCTGCCGCGCGCGGAGCGGACGGTGGAGCGGGTCCGCGCGCCGTAGCGGGTTGCTCGCGGCCGGGAGAGCGCCTGCCCATCCCGCACCGGAGGATCGATGGTCTCCTAAGCCACGTCGGAGCAGCTCCTGGCGCGCGCCAAAGAAGCATTCGCGCGCAACGCGTACCTCGCCGCCCTGGCCGACCTGCAGCCGGTCGCGGAGCGGCCCCGAGTTCCCGGACGTGCAGAACCTGATGGGGCTCTGCCTTTCGCTGCTGGGGCGCACGGACGAGGCGCTGGAAGCGTTCGGGCGGCCGCGGAGCTGAACCCGGGTACGTGGAGGCGCACCTGAACCGCGCCATCACCCTCAACGACCTCGCCTGGGAAACGACGCCGGCTCGGGGCCGGGGATTGTTGCGGCGCTGCGAGGCGACTATGTTGCGCGCCCCTGCCGCCAGCATCGCGCCACGGCGGCCAGAGCCCGGTTCTCCTCTGGTTCACATGAGGCAACACGGAGCCGGGGCAGTGCGTCACCCTCTTGGCGGGAGACATGCACCGCGTCGGGGCCATGGACGGACCAGTGATCCTGGAGGATCGTTATGGCGGCTGCTGAACACGCACTCGACGGCGCGCTCGTGCGGGCCACCCGGCGGTGAGTGACGATGCGCGTTCCGATTACCGGAGCGGCGGGCTTTCTGGGGTCGCACCTGTGCGACCGCTTTCTGACCGAGGGACACCATTGCCCGGGGTGGGCAACTTCATCACCGACCGCCGGACAACCTGGCGCACCTGATGGGTCGGCAGGATTTTAGGATCCTCGCCGCACCCTCCCGTACTTCCGCGAGGTGATGGAAGCGACCCAGATGGCGGCGCGTACCCTGTAGCTCGTTCAAGAGCCAGCGCAGTGAAGATCTTGCGATCGGTGGTGCCGGAACCGTGGGCGGGGATGTGTGCCGGCAGCTTCTGCAGCGCGGCGGCACAGTTGATTCTGCGACAGCCCCGGCCCGTGCTATGACCCTCGTGTCGAGCGAGGCACGCCCACGCCGCCGGCGGCCGTGCGTAAGCTTTTTCGTGCACGACCTCGCAGGGAATCCGATCGCGCGGACCGCACCCCTGCCGGCCGCGCTCGCGGACGACTTCGACGTGGAGGTGCTCGGCCTCCTGTTGAGTGGGAGCGAGGTGTACGGTCCATTCCGTGACCGCTTCGTCTACCGGACCCCCGCCGACCGTTCGAATGTCCCCTCAATTCTAGCGGCGAGAAGGCGGCTGGCCTCGTCGGCCAGCGGCGATCTCTTGTTCGCGCGCAAGCCCCCCTTCTCCACACTCTGGCCGGCGCTGCAGGCGCGCGGCGGCCGCTCGCCGCGCCCCGTGCTCCCGGACGTGGAAGACGACGAGTGGGGCTCTCGCGCTGTCGGCGACCAGGCGCGCAGGGTGCGCGGGATGGCCCGCCGGGCCGCGGATACCCACCGCTTTCGTGCACGTCTCGCCCACCCGCTGACCCGCCGGGTAGACGGGGTCACTGTAGCGAGGCGCCCCCTGCAGGAGCGCTACGGCGGGGTCCTGGTCCGCCATGGGCCCGACGAAGCGGCGTTCGATCCCGCACGCCCCGAGCTGCACGACCGGCGCGCGCTACGCCGGGAATTTTGCATCCCGGAGGGGCGCCGCGTGGCGGTGTTCGCGGGGGGTCCCCGCCCGCACAAGGGGTGGGACGTCCTCCTCGACGCTCTGCAGCGCCCCGAGGCCGCGGCGTGGGACCTGGTCGCCGCTGGCGGCACGGGTCACGCGGGGTACGCCGCCGCGCGCGCCCGGCTGGTTGGTCGGTTCCACGCGCTGGGTGTCATCCCCAACTCCAGGATGCCCGCCCTTCTTGCGATTGCCGACGCGGTTCCGGTACGGCAGAAATCGATTCCGTTCGCGGAGTCGCAGCTGCCGGCCAAGGCGCTCGAAGCCATGGCGGTGGCGGTTCCGGCAGTCGGCACCCTGGTCGGCGACGTCCCGGAGATCCCGGGCCGGGGAGAGCGCGGGTGGCTCGTTCCCCCCGCGGACGCGCCGGTGCTCGTTGGCGTGCAGAACCGCGCTGGGGCCGCGCGGCGCGGGCGGGCGGCACGCGAGTGGTTTGTGGCCGGGGCGTCGCAGGGTGCCATCCGAACCCGTCTTCTGCGGATGGTCGAGGAAGGGTTCCGCCGCGCCCGGGCGGAACGGGGGTGAGCGGCGTGCCACCACGTCACGCCTCCCCGGCGCCACCGCAGGCCGACGCTTCGCGAGGGGTCCGCCGCCGGGCTCCGTTGGCGCGGAGCATCGTCTATAACCTGCTCGGCATGTCCATCCCGGCGGTGATCGGTCTGGTGGCGCTTCCTCGGCTCGCTGCGGAGCTGGGTCCCGAGAGGCTGGGCGTGCTGACGCTAGTCTGGGCCACCATCAGCTACCTGAGCTTTCTGCACCTGGGCGTGGGACGCGCGTTCACCCAGTCAGCCGCCGGGGCGCATCCGAGCTCCGATGAAGACCCGGTGGCGGCGATCTTTTGGACCGGATTCGGCGTGGTTGGGAGTGCGGGGGTCGCGGCAGCGGCGGTGCTCTTCGTGGCGAGTGGGGTAGCCGTGGACACGTTGCGCATTCCTCCCGCATTGCGGGGCGAAGCCGTTCTCGCGTTTCGCGTGCTTGCCACCGTGCTTCCGTTCCTGGTGAGCACTCCCGTGCTGACGGGCGTCCTCGAAGCGCGGCATCGTTTCGCGTGGATCAACGCCGTGTCGATTCCGGCGTCCGTCGTCGTGTACCTGGGTCCGCTGGTCGCCCTGCATTTCGGCGGCGGACTGGTCGCCGTGGTGGCGGTGATCGCCGCCGCCCGCCTCGCTGCCTGGCTCGTCACCTTCCTGCTCTGCTTTCGCGAGATCCCCACCCT
>JAUJMI010000523.1 GCA_030446945.1 Longimicrobium sp.
TCAACGCCATCGGCGGCTCCACCTACACCGGCGGAGCCAAGGTGCCGGTGGAGAACACGGGCGGCGCGGGCACGATGAACGGGCACTGGCGCGAAACGGCGCTTCGCAACGAGCTGATGACGGGCTACCTCAACAGCGGCAGCAACCCCCTGAGCGTGCTGACGGTGCGCTCGCTTACGGACCTGGGATACTCCGTAGACCCGTCGCGTGCCGACGCCTTCTTCCTGACGCTGTCGCTCAGCACACCGGGCACCGGCAACGCCGTGAAGCTGCACAACGACCTGTACACCGGGCCGCGCTACAACATGGACCGCGGCGGCCGCTTCACGAGGGTACCCCGCTGAGGGCGCCCATCGCGCGCTCCCCCGGGCTCGTCCTGGGGGCGGCGCTCGCGCTGGCGGGGTGGACGTCGTGCGCGTCGCGCCCACCCGCGCCGGCCCCGTGCGCGCCGGTACAGGGGGAGCTCGCCGCCGGCTCCCGCGCGGAGGTGCTGGCCGGTGAGTTCCGTCTCTCCCTGACCGCCACCAGCGGCGCTCGTGCGGGGAGCTCCGCCGCGGGGACGCTGCGGCTGCGCCCCTTTGGCGACCGGCCGCCCCCCATCGCCGCGGCGGAGCGGGTGCGATACCCGCTCTTCGGCGCCACCGACCTGGCGCCGGCCGCCGTGGGCGCGGTCACGCCGGGAGAGGTGGGGCGCGACGACCCTGCGGGGCCGGGGGTGCTGGCGATGGAGTGGGAACGCTCGGGCGCGCGGGCCATCACCCTGCGCCTGGGCGCCGACGCCAACCGGGCCGGCCCCGCGCGTTTCGACGGGGCGAGCCTGGCCCTCTTTGTCACCTCCATCACCCCGGAGCGCTTCGCCGGCCGTTGGGAGAGCGGCGGAGGCGAGCAGCGCGCCGGCGGCTACTTCTGCGCGGACCGCGTCGGCTGAAGGGCCTCCACCCCGCTCGTCACCTCGCCGCCCCTCACCCAATAACCACCTGGGGGAGGGGCGGCTTGCATGGATCCGTGTGCGCGGCGGGCTTTGCGCCGGGCCGGTCGTGGCAGGGGCAGCGCGGCGGGGATCAACGGCGGCGACGCGGCGGGATGGGCGCGAGAAAAGGGGGACCGGCACCGCATCGGCGGGGGCTGAAGCGCCCGGCTGGAACAACGGGAAGGCGGCTGAAGCCGGCTCGGGAATAATCCGGGATGGGAGCCGGTGTCCACGCTCCGCTTCCTGACTGAAGCGCTGCTCCGGGCTTTCCTCCGCACCGTCGTGTGGCGCGGAGCGAAGGGAACGGGCTCTCCGGTGAGCACCCCGCACCATCCAATCTCCGATGCCATGCCCCGGCGCATCGGCAACGCACGGGCAGCACGCTGGGCTGCCCCACGAGGTCCCGCTGCGTGAGACAACGGTCGAAACGGGGAGAGGGCGGGCGCGATGAATCGCGCCCCTTCGACGGATCTCCTCACCGAGTCCGCGAAGGCGGACTTTGTGCTGTTGTCGCCGCGGGTTCACTCGCCGCGGCGAGCCCCACCATCACCAGATGCGCGCGCGGACGCTGTCGGGGCGGACCATAGGGTCGCCGGGGGCGCAGTTGAAGGCGCGGGCGAACTCGGGCATGTTGGCCAGGGGGCCGTTGGTACGCCAGCGGGAGGGGGCGTGCGGGTCCGTCGTCGCGTGCAGGCGCATCACCTCCGGCCGGGCATTGCGGCGCCAGATCTGCGCCCAGGCCAGGAAAAAGCGCTGCTCCGGCGTGAAGCCGTCGATCAGCGGTGGGCGAGGCCTGCCGGCGAGCTCCTTTTGGAGCGCGTGGAAGGCTATGGTGAGCCCGCCCAGGTCCGCGATGTTCTCGCCCACCGTGAGATCGCCGTTCACGCGCAGCGTATCGACGACCACGTAGCGCGAGTACTGCTCGGCCACGCGCTTCGCCTGCTCGCGGAAGGCGGCTGCGTCCGCGAGGGTCCACCAGTCGCGCAGGTTGCCGCGGGAATCGAAGCGGCGCCCCTGGTCGTCGTAACCATGCGCCATCTCATGCCCGATCACGGCCCCGATCGCGCCGTAGTTGGCCGCGGCGTCAGCCGCCGCGTCGAAGAACGGGGGCTGCAGGATCCCCGCGGGAAAGACGATCTCGTTGAGCGAGGCGTTGTAGTACGCGTTGAC
>JAUJMI010000155.1 GCA_030446945.1 Longimicrobium sp.
TGTACTGCGCCGACACGTTGGTCAGGTTGCCGTCCTGCACCACGCACACCTGGATCGTCTGCATCTCGATCACCGGCGGCGGAGGCGTCGGCTGCACCACCGGCGGCTCGATGATCGGCGGCGGAGGCGGCGGCGGAAGGAGCGGGGGCGGGAAGACGTCGCCGAACATCGCCTTGAGGCCGATCACCACGCGCGTGGTCACGGCGGTGCGGTCGTCCGCGATCCGCACAGTGCTCCCCGTGAGCGCGGTCACCGGCCCGACGAAGCCGTCGCCCACGTGCACCGGCGAGTCGTACACGTGCGCGGCGATCTCGCCGAACACTCCCAGCATCTCCGTGAAGCGCAGGAGGTCGATCCCCGCGCCCGCGGTGCCCTGGCCCACGGTGGCGTTTTCCGGCTCGTAGCTCAGGCAGGCCCCCTGCGCAAATGTACCGGGCTCGCAGCCGGGGCGGTCCTCGCCGGCCACGTCCACCGTCAGCCCGCCGCCACCCGCGAACAGGTACACGCTGCGGTACCAGTTCTCGCTGCGGATGAACGGGCGCGCCGCCAGGTTCAGGTCGTAGAAGTAGCTGTTGAGCGCGTAGAACTGCCGGTCGCCCGCGTTGTCGAAGAGGTCAAAGAACCCTTCGCTCAGCGACGGAACCCGCATCGGCAGGTAGGCGCCGTGCAGCCGGATGCCGAAGCGCGGCGTCGCCCAAAAGGTGCCGTGCGCCCCGAACGCCGGCGCGTACCCCGGCTTGAACGGCTGGCTGTCGTCGTTCTCCGTCGGGGTGGTGGTCCCGTTCAGCGTGATCGTCCTGCTCTCGTACCACCGGCTCGTGGCCGAGCCGCCCACGTACACGCCCAGGTCGAACCGGCTGGCCCGCGGCGTTCCCATCATCATCTCCTGCGCCTGCGCCTGCCCCGCCGATGCGGCCAGCAACGCCGCCATGGCCGCGGATATCAGTGTGCGTTTCATCGAGTTCCTCCTCCCCTCCCCAAGTGATGGTGTTGGCGCACCCGTCGCCACTCTGGTGTAGCTCGGGCCTCGGTTCCGGACCCGCTCGTCATCCCTTCAGCGACGCCAGGATCTCCCGCGCCCGCGGCGCAAGCAGCGGGTGGTGCGGATTGGCATCGAGCGCACGCTCCAGGTGGCGCCGCGCGCCCGCGTCGTTGCCAAGCGCTGCCTCTATCATCCCCGCGTGGTAGAGGAATGACGGGTCTTGCGACCCGGTCCGCAACGCCTGCCCGATCGCGGCGCGGGCCGCCGGGTAGTCACCCGCCCGGTACAGCGCCCACGCGAGCAGATCGTACCCGAGCAGGTCCTTGCGCCCGCGGATCTCGTCCTGCAGCAGCTTCAGGGTTTCCGGGATGTTGCGGTTCCGGTCTACCCGGAACTGCGTCCACTGCCGGTTGTACGGCTCCGGGTTTTCGGCCGCGGACTCCTCCACCCGGCGGTAGTAGCGCTCCGCCGCCTGCTTGTCGCCGAGCGCGGCATGTGCGTCGCCGATGGTAGCCAGGGTCCGCAGGTCCGCCGCGTCGCCCACCATCTCCCCGTACTGGATCGCCTGCTTCCAGCGTCCCCGGTGCGCTTCCAGCCGCGCCATGGACGACACGAGCCGGAAGTCGTTCGGCTCCGCGGCCAGCCCCGCACGGAAGGCCCGTTCGGCCTCGTCCAGGCGCCCGGTCCGCAGTTCGTGCTCCCCCACCCGCAGGTGAAACCACGCCACCTGCTCGCGCGGGAGGTCGGTCCGGAACTCGGCGCGGCGAGCGGCCTCGTGCAGAAGCTCTCGCTCCTCGCCCAGCTTGCCGGTTGCCTCGGCCCAGCGCGCCAGGCGCGGCGCCACCGCCAGCTGGTCGCGTGCGCTCTGCAGCGTGCCCAGCGTGACGCGGGCGGCTTCGTAGTCGCCCACCTCCATCTGGATCTCCGCCAGGAGGGCCCGATGCGCGGCATCTTCGGGCCAAACGCGCACGAGCTCCTGCGCCGCCTCCAGCGCTTCCGCGAACCGGTGCTGCGCCAGCAAGCTGGCGGTAAGCACGCGCGCGGCCCTGCTGTTGCTCTTGACCCGGATCGCGAGAGACTCCCGCGCGAGCTTTTCAGCCCGGCGGTAGTCTTCGAATTCGGCGGTTTCGCGCGAACGCTGGAGATACAGCCCGGCCAGTGCGGCGCGGTCGGCCGCCGCGCGCGGGTCGCCCTTGATGCGTGCCTCGTAGAACTGGATCCCCCGGTTGGTGGCCTCCACTTCCGACATCACACCACCCGGCTCGAGCAGCGCCACCGGCGCCGCCTCCACCGGCTTGGAACGCGACGCCATCCATCCTGCGCCGATCCCGCCCGCGAGCACACAGGCCGCGGCTGCCGTTACCCATCGCTTCACGTCATCCTCCAGTGGGCCGGGCTCGCCCCATGCGGGGCGAGCCATTTTCTTCCCAGTCCCGTGCGTCAGGGCGCCGCGACGTACGGGAAGGTGTTCGGGTCCTGCTGCGAATCGCGGACGTTGTCGGTCGTCAGCCCGGGGCTCACGTTGTTCGTGTTCCCCAGCGCGGCCCCGAAGACCACACCCAGCGCCTTGTCCACCACGTCGTCCCTGTCCAGCTTGCGGCCGCCGTACCCGGTGTTGTTGGGGGCGAGCACATAGGTCAGCCACCCCACCAGTGCCGATTCGTCCGTCTGGTTGGCCGTGACTCCGCTCGCCCGGTTCGGGAACACCATCAGCATGTCCGGGAGGAGGGCGTTGGCTACCGCGCCCGCGTAGGCCGTGTCGCGCTTCGCCACGTTCGCCACGAAGCCCTTCAAGTCGTCGCGGAAGTTGCGGCGGTCCGTGCTCGGGTTGGTGGTGTTGTGGAAGCCGTGCAGTCGCTTCTCCAGTAGCGCTTCACTGACCAGCGGATTGCCCAGCCGCTCGATCTGGTTGAAGACCAGATTGTTGTTCCCCACCCGTACGGTGTCTCTGCGCACCACGGTTACGGTGTCCGGCCTCTGTACGTTGGTGATCGTACGGGTGTCGTCTCCATCGCAGGCAGCCGCCAGCACCGCAACCACCAGGGCGGCCAGCGGGGCCCCGACTCGCTTCAGCATCCTCATCGTGCCACTCCTTTGATTACGTTTGACTGAATTGCACGGGCGCCACTTAGCGGCCGATCGTCGCCCAAACTCCCATGCTCGCATTCGCTCCGGTCCCTACGCCCAGCGCCGACTCGGGCATCTCCAAGACGATCGACAGGGTGTTGGCCCCCTCGAAGAGGTCCTTCGGCGTGCAGCTGGTGTCGAACGGAGCGGAGGCACCGCAGAACGCGGTGGGCATCCGAGCATCCTTGTCCACGTTGTTCAGGAAGGTGAAGGGGCGACGGTCCGGAAGGATCTGCACGAACTGCTCGAAGTCGAGGTAGAAGGGGTCCCCGCGCTGCCCCGTGAACACCTGCATCGCGGTGGCGGTGCCGAACGAGCCGCCGAAGTTGCCCTGCAGAACGGGACCCGCAACCAGGCGGTTGATCATCCCGGTCGTGTCGCCGGCGGCGTTCACCGGCGCGGCCGGCCCCAGCACGCTCACGCGCTGCGTGCCGTTGGTCATGTCGTCGAACAGGATCTGGATGACCCGGTCTTCCCTGGCATCGCCGTTGGTGTCGATCTTGAACTGGTACAGCGCGTTCGGGTCGAAGCGCGGCACGTTGCGGCCGAGTGCGTTGGTCGGCGAGCCCACATTCATGACCAGCACGACCCGCCCATCCGTGGAGCCGGGGAACACGAACACGTCGGTCAGGTCGAGGGTGGGGCTCACCTCCACCTCCGCCGTGTCCACGTGGTCCGACCCGATTGCCTGCCTGACGCCCGCCACCGTGGCCACGGACGCGGCGGCCAGTAGCACCGCCGCGGCTCCGCGTCGGGCCGAGAACGACATCCTCATGGGTGTTCCTCCCTGCTGGTTGTGATTCCGGCGGAGCCTCGCGCTCCGGTGCCGGGCCCTGCGTTGCCTTTCAGATGGGCGATGGAGGGGCCCAGTCTGAGCGCCGTTCACCACTCCCTTCCGTATAGCTACGCCGCCCGCGCGCGGATGGATTCTGTCCTGCCGAAAATAGGTACCACTTGGGCTCACCCGGTGGCGCGGAGACGCGGAGGAGGAAAACCCTCACACAGAGGCCGCAGAGAGAGAACCGCAAGCCAAAAAGGGAGAACCACTTCGCGCTAGGTCGTGTGTGGCGGGTCGGCGGGAGCGGGGTACGCTGAACCGCCGTTGGATTGGACCGCGGGGTGGCGGCGACCGCCACCTGCTTGCGCCCGAACATGGGACAGTGCGGCTCCCACGGCAGAGCCCGTCTCCTTCCCTACGCGCCACGACGACTGTGCAGATGCAGGTGCGGTGTGGCGCTTCGTTCAGGAAGTGGTTTTCTCTCCCTGCCGCTGTGCCTCCGTGTGAGCCCATGCAGATGCGGTCCTCCGCGTCTCCGGGTGAGGCAAAACGGAGGCCCGGGTCCGCGGTTCAGCTCAGACGGTGGCCGTGAGCTCGGCGTCATGCTCGGCCCAGGCGTCGCCGCGGTCGCTCCACTCGGGCGCGCCGCGGGTGTTGCGGACGTACGCGCCGGGGGTCACGCCGACGTGGCGGGCGAAGTAGCGCGTCAGGTGGCTCTGGTCCGCGAAGCCTGCTTCCAGGGCCGCGCGGCTGATGGGCACGCCGCTGGCCAGGAGCGAGCGCGCCGCGGCAATGCGCAGCTGAGTCTGGTACGTGTGCGGCGGGACGCCGAAGCGCTTGGCGAAGGCGCGCAGCAGGTGGAACTTGCTGAGCCCCGCCGCCGCCGCCACCTCGTCCAGCGACACCGCCCGCCCCGGCGATTGGTGCAGCAGGTCGCGCGCACGCAGGAGCGCCGCCGAGCCCGGATCGGCGGGGGCGGGGCGGGGGGCGGGCTCCACGAAGCGGCGCAGCACCTCATCCAGCACCAGCGCCAGCCGGCACTGCGCCTCCAGCGCCGACGCGTCGCGGTCCAGCGCCGCGTGCAGCGCCGTGATCGCGCGGAATAGTGTGGCATCGGAGGTACAGGCGGGGCGCAGATGCGCCGGTTCCGCGCTCCCTCCACGGTAGGTTGCGAGCACCTCGGGAGCCACGAAAAGGACGCGGAACGAGGCCGGCCCGTCCACCCGGCGGTCGGCGTGTACCTCTCCCGGCTCCATCATGAGCGTGTCGCCCGGGCGCACGGCATGGGTCTCCTGCCGGTAGCGGTACTCACCCGTTCCGCGGTAAACGGCGGTCAGCGCATACACTTCGTGGTACCAGCGCCAGAGGCGGTGGCTCCCGTCCACGCCCATCACCTCGACCCCCGGGAGAACCGCGGGGCGCCACACCCGCACCTGTTCTTCCAGCACCTTGCTCGCCACGCGCACCTCTGCAGAGTAGATCGTTCCGACGCCTGCGGAGCGCCGCGATCCCCGGAGGCCCGCAAGATGGCTGCCAATAGTATGGCCCGAAACTGACGTTTACTCCGGGCGCCGGATGTACCCGGTGCGGGAGGAGGACGGCATCGGCCGCACCTCTCCCGCAGCTCGGCACTGCATCCAGCCCCGGCGTAGCGGAGCAGGATCTACGGGGTACACCCGCTTCATCGCTGCTGCCGTCTCAGGCGACGCCCGCGCCCACCGCTACTCAGTCCGTAGTGGCGAGCAGGGCCGGCCGCTCGCGCGAGTAGCGGCCGGGCGTGGTGCCGGTGAAACGCTTGAAGTGGCGGCATAGGTGACTGGCGTCGGAGAAGCCGGTGCGCACGGCGGCGTCCTGCACCGAGACTCCGTCCCGCAGCATCTCCATGGCGCGGTCGACGCGCACCCGGTTCTGATAGGTGTGCGGCGGAATCCCGACGGATTCGGTGAAGCGGCGCGCGAGGTGGAACTTGCTCACCCCGGCGACGCCGGCGAGCTCGTCCAGCGGGACGTTGCGGATCCAGTGCTCATCCAGGTAAGCGCGGGCACGCGTCACGTATGGCGCGGCGCGGCCGTCGCCAGCGGAGGAGAGCGGGGCGATCTGCGGGGCGGCGTCGGGCATCGGCAACGGACGGAAGGAGGGACGCACCGGAAGTGTGTCCAATTTGCCACTCCACCTTCCACCGGTCTTGAAGAAAAATGCGCCCCGCGAACGTCACGGCCGAGCGAGTTTCTTTCTGTTCCGTCTTGCCGTCCCCTCCGATGTCTCTGTGCGAGATTGTTTTTCCTCCGCGTCAGGCCACCACCGCGACCGGGGCCGGCACGCCGGCCGGGAGGAGGTGGGCGATGGAGTTGGCGTAGTAGCGCAGCACCGCCTCCTCGCCCGGCGCGGCGCGGAATAGCCCGTCCGCGTCCTCGGTGACCAGGTGGCGCAGGGTGAGCATGCGCAGCCCCACGGTGACGGCGTAGTCAAGGTCGCGGCGCGGGACGTAGACGCGCGCCCCCGCCGCCTCCGCGCTCTGCGCCAGGGCGTGCACGCCGGCCTTCAGCTCGAGCTCGCTGAGCGGCCCCGTGCTGCGCAGGAAGACGGTGGCCGCCAGCGAGACGGGGAGCACGGGGATGGCGGCGCCGACCGCGCGCATCAGCTCTGCGCCGAGCTCCTCGACCACGGCGTGCCTGTGATCGCCGTGGAGGGCGCGCGGGTCGATGCCGCGCGCCGTGCAGTGCGCCCGCATGGAGACGGGCGTGCCGAAGCAGGCGCACGCGTAGCCGAAGCGGTGCCAGCGGTTGCGTGCCATCAGCCACAGGTTGCGCCACACGAAGGCCAGCGCGCTCCGCGCCGCGTTCCACCGGCCGGCCCGCGGGCGCTCGGGGAGCGTTTCGGCCAACAGGGTGCGGTCCTCCAGCACGCGGTCGTAGTTGAGGCCTACGGGCACGAACACCAGGTCGCGCTCGCCGTGGGGATCGAAGGCGCGCAGGATGTAGTCCAGCAGCCCCAGTTTCGGTTCGCGCAGGGCGCCGTCGCGGCTCAGGCCGCCCTCCGGGTACACGGCCTGGGTGACGCCGGCCCGCGTGGCCATGAAGACGTACCGCTCCAGCACGCGCCGGTACAGCGCGTCGCCCGAGCCGCGGCGCACGAAGTAGGCGCCCATCGAGCGGATGAGCATGTGGAGCGGCCAGATGCGCGCCCACTCCCCCACCGCGTACGACAGCGCCGCGCGGTTAGAGGCGAGGTAGCCCACGAGCACGTAGTCCATGTTGCTGCGGTGGTTCATCACGAACACCACCGTGCTCCCGCGCGGAATGCCGGCCAGCCCCTCCTCGTCGCTCCACCCCAGCCGCACACGGTAGAGGAAGCGGGCCGTGCGCCGCGCCATCCAGTACCCCACACGGAAGTACAGGTAGGCGTTGAAGGACGGCACGATCTCGCGCGCGTACCGCTCCACCCTGGCCATCACGACCTCGCGCGGCATGCGGTGCTCGCGCGCGTGGGCCTCCGCCGCCTCCACCACGCGCGCGTCGTACACCAGCCGGTCGATCAGCACCTGCCTCTTGGTGAGCTTGAAGGGCTGGATCTCGAACGGCAGCCGCGTGTTCAGCTCCTCGATCACCCGGTTCGTCCGCTGCCGCACCAGCCAGCGGATGCTGGGCACCATCAGCCTGTCCAGCGCCGCCCAGGCGGCGAGGACTCCCAGGACGACGGCGGCCCAGAGGGGGAGGGTGACGGAGCGGTCCACGGGGAAGTGCGTGAGTGCGGGAAGAAAAGTGCCTGGTGCCGAGTGCCCAGTGCCCAGTGCCTAGTGCCTAATGCCGGGTGCCTGGTAGTCCGTCCCCAATGTCCATCGGGCGGAGCGGATCGGGTCCGGAAGGGTGGACGCGGCGCCGGTCATGCGCGTCTGGTTCGTGCGGGAGGGGTGGGTCACGGCCGAATCGGACGATAGTGCGCGGCGTCAGCGACGGCAATATGCGGGGGCCCCTCACCCCCGCTCGTCACCTCGCTTCCGCCGAGGCACGCACGGGCGCGATTTATCGCGCGCCTGCCCGCCCCTGCTCCGCCGCCGATTCGTCCGCACCAATCCCATATGGGCGCGATTCATCGCGCCCGCCTTTTCCCGACCCCAACCCCGCCAG
>JAUJMI010000524.1 GCA_030446945.1 Longimicrobium sp.
AGAACAAGGAGTTCATCTCCAACAAGCTGAACTCGGCCAACTGGATGATCCAGGCGATCGAGCAGCGCCGCCAGACGATGCTCAAGGTGATGAACTTCATCGTCGACCGGCAGCGCGACTTCTTCGACAAGGGCGTGCAGTACCTGAAGCCGCTCACCCTGCGCGAGGTGGCCGAGGTGATCGACATGCACGAATCCACCGTCTCGCGCGTGACCAACGAGAAGTTCGTGCAGACGCCGCGTGGCGTCTTCCCGCTGAAGTTCTTCTTCTCGTCCGGCCTGTCGACCACGAGCGGCGAGGACGTTTCGGCGCGCGGCATCAAGGCGCAGATCGAGAAGCTGGTGGGCGAGGAAGACCCGGCGCACCCGCTGACCGACCAGGCCATCGTCAACATCCTCAAGGACGACGGAATCCAGATCGCCCGTCGCACGGTGGCGAAGTACCGCGACCAGCTCGGGATCCTTTCCGCGCGGATGCGCAAGCGCGTGTGAACGGCGGGGAACGGGGAACGGCGAACGGGGAACGGGGGGGCGTCGCGACGATGCCCCCCGTTGCCATGCAAACCGCGGCGCTGGCGATTCCGGACCGGCTGCGGACCGACTTCGCCGTGCTGGTGCCCGCCTTCGACGAGGCGGAGAACATGGAGGCGCTCTTCCGCGAGCTGCGCGAGACGTTCGCGCGCCACCGGCTGGGCGGGGAAGTGATCCTGGTGGACGACGGCTCACGCGACGGCACCTTCGACGCCGCCGTGCGCGAGAGCGCGGGATTCCCGCGCGTCAGGGTGCTGCGGCACCGGCGCAACCAGGGGAAGACGGAGGCGATGGTCACCGGCGCTCTCGCCGCCGAGAGCGAGTACCTGGTCCTCTTCGACGCGGACCTGCAGCACTCCACCGAGGAGATCCCGCGCTTCCTGGCCGAGCTGGCGAAGACGGGGTCGGACATCGTGTGCGGGCGCAAGATGGGGAACTACGAGAAGGCGGCGGTGAGCACCATCTACAACCGCCTGTCGCAGCGCCTCTTCCACGTCCCCGCGCGCGACCTGAACTCGATGAAGGCGTTCCGCACCGAGATCCTGCGCGAGATCCCGCTGCGCCACGACTGGCACCGCTTCTTCGTGGTGCTGGCGTACGACCAGGGCTACTCGGTGTCCGAGATGGACATCGAGCTCTTCCCGCGCCGTGCGGGCGTGGCCAAGTACTCTGGCCGCGGCCGCGTGCTGGTGGGCGTCGGCGACCTGGTCGTCGTCTGGTTCTACCTCAAGTTCACCGAGAAGCCGATGCAGTTCTTTGGCGGCGGCGGCCTCGCGCTGATCCTCCTCGGCATCCTGGTGGGCCTGCTGACCGTGGTGCTGCGCATCGGCAACTGGATGCCCCCCTTTGGCTACCGCCCCCTGCTGACACTGGTGGGGCTGCTGGAGACGGTGGGCGTGGTCCTGTTCGGCTTCGGCTTCATGGCCGAGCTGATCGCCACCCTCCGGTCCGAGGTGCACCAGCTGCGGCGGCGGTAGGGCCCTCACCCCCGCTCGTCACCTCGCGCGGGCGCCTCGTTGGGGCGCGATTCATCGCGCCCACCCTCCGCCCCGCCTCGACCGCCGCACCACGCCGAGGATCTCGTAGGGGCAACCCACGTGTCTGCCCGCCCTCGCCCCCGCCTCGACCGTCGCTCCCGGAACAGACGCCACGTAGGGGCCCCCCACGTGGCTCCACGCACGGCGCACTCATATACCGATGCATGCGTGCGCCCCTCCCCCAGGCAGTTTTTGGGGGCGGGCTACGAGGTGACGACCGGGGTGGGGACCCCCCTGGATACCCGTCCGCGATCTCGTTTTCCGTGGCTCGTTTGTACTTCGTTGACGGGGATGGGAGCGGCGGCTACCTTCCCCGATCCCGCCCGTTTGCAGGCCCGCCCCGGCTCGGAGCTCTCCCCATCGAACCGATCGCGCAGCACGACCCGCCGCCCACGGATAAACCGGCCGCGACCGACGAGCCGCTGGTGACGCCGGCGGATTGGCCTGGGGTGGACGTGTCGTACCGGTTCCGCATGACTGAGGTCTCCGGCGCGCCTAAGCAGCCCGTGCTCACGCTCCACCTCGCGTTCGACCCCGGCCAGGTGGTGCGCGACG